>JAHDDF010000346.1 GCA_020629475.1 Saprospiraceae bacterium | reverse complement strand
CTTATTCCTTGATAATTTTCTCGGTGCGTCTCATTTCGCCTTGGCGCATTTCAAGGAAGTAAACACCTTGGGGCAACGTACTTGCGTCAATGGTTTCAAGCCCCTCTCCCTCATTTACTCTTACGTTTTTCTCAATAATAATTTTCCCGTTTACATCCATCAGGTTGAGCTGTACCTCACCCGTACCCAAGGAAAGGAAGCGGATGTTCAACTGATCGGAAACCGGATTAGGTAATACTGAAAATGTTTCTTTGGATATATCTTGCTTGGCTACCCGGGTATCGCTGTACGCGAAAGCACCATCAAAATCCACTTGTTTTAACCTGTAGTAGGTAAGTGCGGCTTTATGGGCGTCGAAGTAGTTGTAATTGATTTTTTCCTCGGAATTTCCGTTGCCTTCCACTCTTCCTATGGTTTCGAAATCGGTTCCGTTTTCACTTCTTTCAATCTCGAAATGGCTGTTGTTGGTTTCGCTCAAGGTGTTCCACTCCAAGCGGTTGCCTTGCTCGGTGCCCGTTGCCGTAAAGGCATCCAATTCCACGGGTAGTAAAGGTTGGAATCCTTCATGTAGGTAGAAAGATGAAAAGCCGGAAACGTTCAAGGGGATTTTATAATTGCCGGCTGCGGGATATTCATAATATTGGGAAAACTGACCCTTTATTACTTCATCTCCCGTGCTTTCGAAAACGTTATTGCAAGGGCCATCGGGATCATGCGTGAATGCGAAGTCTTGAGGTTGATAAATGTCCCCGTAATACCCGTCCGCCGCCGCATTGATGGCTAGGAATTCCGAGTACAAGATATAGAAGTACACTTCCACGGAGCCCGTAGGTTGGTTTTGTACGTTGATGTCCCAGTTGCGATCAAGGTATTGGATATAACCCGCCCTTCTGATATCTCCGTTATGGACATAGAAATCACAGGTGATTTCACCTAGAGGTTCGGAGTCAAAGATGGAAAGAACCAAATCTCCTTCATGCCTAATGTGAAGCCATTCACCCGAGCCGGTAGAGATTACAGGGCTGTCCGCGGTAACACAGCTTCCCGGTGTTCCCGGGGAGATTGTACTTTGGATTTCCTTGACGCATAAGCTAAAGGAACCTACATTATCGCTCTCCGTGAGAACATTGATGTAATAAGTAGTGTTCTCGGCTAGATTCGTCAAAAACGCTACATCAGAAGAGCATTCAATAAAGTTGCTGGTACAATTGGGGGAATGAACGGTAAATCTAGGATCTACGGCCGTTCCTGCCGTCAAGGTAATTTCCGCCATTTTATTGCTTCCGGTAGTGAATTGGAACCATACGTCAGTGTATGTTGCTCCGTTGTTGATGGTACAAGAAGAGCCGCTAGTTCCCCGTGTTGAACTTGCGCAGGTATTGTCGCCGGTAATGGGAGAGCAGGTGCTACCGATAACGCCAATATCCATGGGCGCTCCTGCCGGACCGCAGGCATTCGAGGAGCAAACTTGATTCGACGGAGGCGTACATGCCGCCTCGCAGGTCATTTGTAATTGGAATGAACCGGTTTGGAAGCTTCTTCCGTGGATGTTGAAATAGTATTGGGTACCTATGACGGAATTGAACGTGAAGCGGGAGGTATATCCGTCATCATTAATGCTACCGTCACCGTCGCAGTCGTAATTGTCGTTTCCGCCAAGGCAAATTAAATTCGTTCCCTCTACCGGGCATTCGTAGAAAACCCCGATTGCCGTATTAAATCCGGAGCCGCACATGTCCAAGGTGATTCTGGTGCCGTCACCTACCCAAGAATACCAAAGATTGTTGGCGGTGGATATGGTGGTGGAATGGATACCGCAGGAGGAGTATGAGCCCGGTGGGTAATCAATGGATGCGTCAGTGTTGTTTCCCGTGACGAAATCCCCGCAAGTAATAGGTGCTGCATTGGCGAAGTCATCATTTAATGGGACGCAGGGAACACCGTTGGCTTTAAATTCTACCTCCAAATAGGTCCCGGAAAAGGAACAGCCAGAATCAAAAGTATAATTATTACTTGCGTCAACGGTAGCGTTCCCGAAAACGAAGGGGGTAAAATAATAAGTACCGTTGGGTAGTATGCTTCCATCATTAGTGAAATTGACGGGATAGATATTCGTTTCGCTTATTCCGAAACGACCAAGATAATTCGGGTCCGCATATGGATTGTTGGTTGATGTAGGAGGGGCCGATGTTAAATACCAGAAAAAACCGGCGTTCGGATTTTCGTCCGGTATTACGCCTCCCGTTACACTCATTTGTACGGTATTATTGAATTCTACACAAACTTGGTTGCCTACGGCAGTCGGGGAGAAGGTCGTTCCTGGAGTCGCTGCGGCACAGTCCACGAAGAACAAGGATTTTTCTGATGCGGATTTAAAAGTGTTTCCACTGGTTTCAATATTCGTTCCGCAAATAAAATCGAGATTTGTGGCTACACGGGAATACCCGTTTAATGGACTACTTGTCCATATGATTGAGCCAAGGATAAGGGTGTATAAAATCTTTTTCATGCCTGGAAGTTTTTTGAATTTCAAATGTGCAATTCGCCATTTGGCGTACTTCAAAATTACCATGGGAAAAGGCGGGATCAGGAGCGTTTTCCATGAGCGGGAACATGAAGGGCACGAGCGGGAAATACTCAAGAATAAGTGGGAAGAAAGAGTAGTGGCATGGTGTAGTAAAAGCCTTGTTTTTGAGGGGGGTGGGGCAGTGAAAAAGCACTTCAATGTTTTTTTGCGTTACTTTGAAGTGCCATTCCGAAGCAAGTAAATAGCGGATGGATGAATTTTATTATTGAAATAAGAATGTAGAATATTACGGAGGTGGCACGACCTGTTTTATTTCTATAAAAAGTCTACCCAAAATGAATAACAAGAAAAAAGTCGGCGTAGTGATTTTTGATGATGATTTTGAAGATCATGATCAATTAAAATCCTCATTGGAGGATTTGGGGTATTCCCTTATGGAATTTAATGCAGGGTTTTTATTCGTAAAAAAAGGAAATCTTTTAGTGAAAATACCCTACGGGGATATATGCCATATTTCCGTGGACGGAAAGTATTGTGATATTACTTCCGATGATGGTAAAAAATACACTTTGCAATTGCCCCTAAAAGAAGTGTTGAAGCGTTTTCCTTCGAACTTCTTTCAAGTACATAGAAACCACGCCATTAATTTGAATAGGATTGTTAGCATTGATGTAAAGGATAATAATGTACTATTGTCCAATGACGCAATATTCCCGATTAGTAAGCGGCAAAAGGAGCGCTTACTGGAAAGGATAAACCGGATATGATATAAAATAAAGCCCCTCATTCCTTTTTGGAAGAGGGGCTTTTATTAGAATAAAACCAAGCCAAATAAAATAATCTAAAACTCAATCTTATACTGCGCAAAAGGAAAAATTCCCAATTGGTTAATCGTGGTAATATTCTCGGAGATAGGGTTGTAATACTCGGAAAATATATTCCTCGTGTTGAAAACATTATCTACGTTAATAAATATTTCGTGGGAAACCTTAGGGCGGTTAATTCTAAGGGTTAATTTGACGTCCGTCCTGAAGTAGTTTTTGTGTTTCTCCGAAAAGGATAGCTCCTCGTAAAGGACGGCTGCTCCCTGTTCCCTTGAAGCTTGTAAGTCAATGGGCGTATAGCGTCTCCCCCCGGAATAAGTGGTTTTTATATCAATAAGAATCTTGTTGTTTTTACCGATGTCAAATTCTTTTCCTCCTAGGAAATTACTGATGAAAATCCCGTCGAATTTTGTAGGGAAAACGGTTGCGTTACTCCCCTTGTATTCCGATTTAAATAAGGATTGAGTAATTAAAAAATAATATCCCTTGGAATAAAATTTTTCAAGCGTGAGTTCCAATCCGTAGTTCCAGGCACTTCCTTCACTTGCCAGCCCTTCTTCATAATTGATTAAGAAATCCCCGCCTTCGTTTACCATTGAAAATGCACTTGGATTTGAATCAGGGTGGACGGGTATATTGGATAAATATTGATAATATAATTCACCCTTTAATCGGAAGTCTTGCCCGAATAAATGATTTACTCCGGCAATGGCATGTGTGCTTCTTGTGAAATCCAAATTCTTATTGGATAATACCTGGTTGGTATTTGAACGTAAAAAATATAAGGGAAGTAATTGTGTTTGACTATGTGAACCCGCCCCGATATTCAAGGTCGTTTTTTCGTTTTTCCCGACGCTCAACTCCGCGCCGGCACGCCATTCTATCGCATTCTTTTTATTTAAAGCAAAATGCGTAAAATGAATACCCCCGTTTAATGTTAGTTTATCCGTAGGTCTAAATTGCCATCCGGAATAAGCCTGGATTAAATTCGTATTTCCTTCGCCGTCCCTTAACGGAATAGTATTTCCGGAGAGGTTGTCAAAGAAATTCTCCGAAATGGAAAATTGCATACGTTTAAAAATAAAACCTGTTTTTGA
>JAHDDF010000345.1 GCA_020629475.1 Saprospiraceae bacterium | reverse complement strand
TGCTGCCGGAGTAAACGTACACACCTCTTTAACCGTAGCCGTAGGTACCTGTGTCTTAGCGGTACAGGAGCCCTGCCCTCGTTCTTCCATAGGGTTGTCCAAGGAAACGATACTACCTACGGAGGAATTCAAATGATTCCTATTTCCGGAACGTACAATCGTAGCCGTGTAATTATTGAGATTATCCAATACTTCCGGAGACCTTAGGGACATCTTAACCGCAGTCCCAGCTTTCTCTACCAAAACGGCTTCCGAAACGCCAATTTTAGTCCTGATGATGTATTCATCACCTTCAACGAGAATGTCCTTCACTTCCTGGGGCGCGATTACATCATAATAACCATCACAAAGATCAATTTGTAAACCAAGGTTAAACGTATAACCTATGTTTTCAAAGGCAGGTCCCATGCGGTCATAGGCTAATCTTGCCGGGATACCGTAGGAATAAACCGGATCATCATATAGGTTATTCACGGAGGTAAGAACCGCATTACCCGTTAGCGGATCAAAAACTTCATTTTTGGTAACCACCCTGGATTGTCCATCAAAAGCTTCCACTTGGTCTAAGATTCCTTTCTTTTGGATAACCTTGTTCGTAACGGAAGTTCTTACAGTTCCATCCGATAAACTAAAGGATGGGATAGGGAAAGCTCCAACTAACGGGAATATCGGAACGGTAACCGTAGCGTTCAAATCCAAACCGATACTGGTATAGAAGTTCTTGGATTTGGTTTTATCCATAAACATCTGACGTTCCACACCCATTTCAGCCGTTTGGACATAAGCATCCGGATAATTTATCGCATCCTCTGAAAAATCATCAACCAAAACCTTGACCTGATTTTTTAGGACATTAATACTCCTTGTTTTTTCACCTAGGGTATATTCCTTGGTTTCACTGAGGTATTCATATTTTGCCTCGGAAATTAAATCATCATTTAATTTCCCGTTCACATCCAAGCCATAGGAAACCGTCCTTTTAGGCTTGCCGTGCATGTCATTTGTTTCAATAAGATATCCTTGACTTCCCGTGAAATAATCGAAAGTAAGATTCCCCACAAAAGGAATCGGGATTGTTCGAATGGGATTGGTATGCTTATCAATACGGGTTTCATCCGTAATAACCGGGAAGTCTTTTGCCGTGTAATATTCATTTACCGTTACACCACTCGCGGCAAAACCTTCAGGTAGTGTCGAATCATAGTGGGATGCATGATTTTCATCGGAATTAGCCAAAGCAAGGGCTTCATCCGTTGCCAAACTTTTCACCGTCACTTTAGAATAACCGATATGTGGTCCCGGGTAAAGGGATTCGTTAATCGGGTATTCAAAATAGAATAAATTATTGGTGGAAGCTTTAATATCCTGCGCGTATGATTTTACGTATTTCAAGGCATTTTCATTGCCTCCGATCATCGGCTCATAAGCTGCTACACCGCTACTAATTTTCCTTCCGGTTTCCTCGTGTTTTTTGGAAATTTCATTGTAAACCTTTTCTTCGGTTTCATATTCATATACCATTCCGTAAACCGGCGTTTTCTCACCGGTTTTTTCCTGCCAGAAGGAATCCACCATTTTTACTTTCTCTACTCGTACTCCTCCTCCGTATTTCTTTCCGTTAGGGGTATTCAATTTAATAAAAGCCCTATCTAAATCAACGGTAGTACCGTATCCTTGCTTTCTGCAATGGCCATAAAAAGAAGTAACAATGGATTTAAATGAATTGATGATGGTCGTAAATCCAAGGATAAGATCCTCTCCTACACCACCATCAACGGAGGGTACCGCACCGAACATCCTATCACTTAAATTTAATTTAAGGAATTGCCAGTTCGACATCACCATGGGGTGATATTTTTTACCTCTATTTTTTATCGGGAATAAATCAAGTGTTACGTAAGCGTACTCATATACTTGACTTCCACCCTGATAAACCGGGTCATCAAATCCCCATTGGATCACGTCGGCGTAGCCTTCTACATCCTCACTAGTTGTTTCGCCTTTATTTAAAAGGTCGGCATTTAATTGATAATACAATTGATATTTTACCCCTTCCTCATTTTCGGAATAAGGCGTGGCATATAAATCATCCAAATATTCCTTTCTTAGGATTTCCTCCGAGTTTCCATTTACCGGAATTGGTTTTTCTAGTTTAAAGAAAACCTTTCTCTGATCCTCGGAAGGGTCTTTTGCATTGCTAATCGTATTATCACCGGGGCCATCCTCGAATCCGGCGATATCAAACATCCTTGTCGCTACCCTATCTTGTACATAGGCGTAATGATCACGCGCCAACTCCACTTCAATTTTAGAACCCGAGGGTAAACTAATCCCGGTAAGGTGCCAGGCGGAAATATCATCCTTGTGCAATTGATTAATCGCCTCATCATCTCCTTCGGATTGTCTTGTATAAGGGTTGTATTCAAATTCACACTCATCCGTTGTGGAACGATGGCTTCCCCAACGATCCATAGCAAGGGTATTATAGTCCGGAGAGGTTTGACCATAATTATATTCGAACTTATAAGGGGAAAGGCTTCCTCTGGAATTATTTCTATAGGTAAAGTAAACGCTTTCAAGCGTAAGCTTGCCGTTGGTTCCGTTCGGAACCCCTTGGCACAAGCCTTCATTCGCGTAATTAAAATGAATCGTTTTCATCGGAGTGGGTTCCGACTTATTTAATTCACCCTTTGCGAATAAATCAATCTTTACAAGCTTATATGAATATTCACCCAAAGGATCATTTCCGGAAGGATTATTTACATCACCATTTTGAAGGAAGGTCGAAGCCCCTCTAGCATCCGATCTTTTCTCGTAGGTAAAATGCGCCTCGTGCGTTGCAGTGATGATTTTTGCCGGATAATATTGTTCCCTTACACCCGCAGAGAAGGCACCCTTATCATCTTCCCATTTACTCTTCAAACCTTTCAGGGCATTAGCGCCAAAAAACGGGGTTTTCCAAACGTAATTATCAGAGGTTTTAACGTATTCAACCTTCATCCAATAACCTCTATCCGTTTCGTTCGGAAGACCGTCAGTAGGATCGGTATCCACGTAATCACTTCCTACAACCGAGGTCAGTAAATGGCTGTATGCGTAAGCAGGAGTCGTTTTTAAATCAAAGAATTTATCAGAACTATAACCGTTCGTTTCAAAATTCACTCCGTCACGTACATCCTCGCTGCTCTTATTGATATCCACCTCTTTTTGGCAATCATCCAAGGGAGATGTGGTACTAAAAGTCACGTTGTGCTGGGCATGGTTCATTACGGGAAGACCATACACCCAGGTGGAACCATCTGAAGTTTGCTGGGAATAGCCCGCGATATGTTTGTTGAAGGGTCTTTCTAAATCCTTTTTATTAACCGTAGAATAATCGGAACGATCAATGTATCCCTCTTGGGCTTGAGCGTCCGTCATTGCCATAAATTGGCTGCCGGTTGTAACCGGTGCCAAATCATAAATCTTGACATCAAACTCCCCTAAGACTTCCTCACCGTTTTCCGCGCCTTGATTGTCCTTGAACAAGTCCTTGTTAAGGATGGATTGGATAGGATTAGAACGAGGTGCTCTTTGCTTTCCGTCCCTGCTTCCATCTTGTGCCGTAAAAGAAGTCCCGTCCTTTTTTTGGAAGGAATCATTAAATTTTCTTCCTAGAACTTGGTCTAATGGAACTCCGAATTGACTAAGAGCATCAACCACGGTATTAGTTTCGGTGCCAACCTTCAATGCCATCGGGGAATCACCCCCCATCGCATCACGAATAGTTCCCGCTTCCAAATCAGCGGTCATATCCGATCCGGACTTGAAATAATACGGTTCGAAACTATTTCCTGCTTCAGCGTTTTTAAATCCGAAATCACCTTCGTTTTCAGTAATCGCATTATTCTTTTCATAACCGAAATTAGCACCTAAATTTCCTCCGAACTTCACTCCGGGAGGAGTACCACCCAGTGCAATTTCAAGTCCGATATTTCCACCTCCTGAAAATGAAGATATTTTCTGGTCCTTAAACATCCCTCCCCAATCAGAACGATTTAAAATAAAACTTCCTCCATTTCCATGTCCCGAAACGGATATAACATCAGGGGCTGAAATAACAGAATATAAATTAGTAACCTCCGGTCTTAAGGTAGATTCCTTTTCTCGTGTGAAATCCATCAATGCCTTTTTATTTCCCATCGCATTTTGGGAAAACATACTTCCGTACGCTTTGGCATATCTGGCTTTGTTGTTTTTATTGTAAGCCTGGGTACGAAGAAAACCTGACAAACCCGGACGGAAATCCGCAAATGAAAAACTAGAACCAAAGCTAAAATGAACGCCAATATTTGTTCCTGTGTAACTAGAACCCGAAGCGGGACCATAAACAGGGGCGGCAAAAGAATAGCCTGCCGTCCTTGAAATCCACCTAGAAGACTTAACTCCATTTTTTTCAGAAGTAGCTGATTC
>JAHDDF010000344.1 GCA_020629475.1 Saprospiraceae bacterium | reverse complement strand
TACGTCATTATTTACCCCACGGAGGGTGTGGTATACAAGCAAGTAATCCAAGAATAACCCGCACGGGACTTTAAATAAACCTACCTTTGCGCTGTTCGAGGCATTTCGCCACCGGAATAATGATTCAAAAAACATTGTTCTCCTGCCTTATCGAACATTTTTTTCACAAGGGATTCTCCAAACGAGAGACCCAATACTTTTTTCATGACATTCAAAGACTTAGGGCTTATTACGCCCATACTAAGGGCAACGGACGCCCTTGGATACGAATCACCGACACCCATTCAAGAACAATCCATTCCCGTTTTATTGGAAGGACATGACTTACTAGGAGTCGCGCAAACCGGAACCGGAAAAACGGCAGCGTTTTCCATTCCCATTATCCAACATCTTTACAAAAAGAACAGGAACAGAAAAGGTAAACGCATTATCAAGGCATTGGTGGTGACGCCCACTAGAGAGCTTGCTATTCAAATCGGGGATAACTTTACGGCTTATGCCAAGTTTACCGGCATACGCCATACCGTTATTTTCGGTGGTGTAAAACAAGGACGCCAAACGGATGCCTTAGCCAGGGGCGTTGACGTTTTAGTTGCCACGCCCGGACGTTTACTGGACCTTATCGGACAAGGATATATTTCACTGAAGGATATTGAATATTTCGTGTTAGATGAAGCGGATCAAATGTTGGATATGGGATTTATCCATGATATCCGCCGCATCATAAATTTGCTTCCGTCCAAAAGGCAATCCCTCTTTTTCTCGGCTACCATGCCCGGTGCGATTGTAAAGCTATCCGCTAAGATATTAGGGAAAAACCCCAAGCAAGTTACCATTAAACCTGAGCAGGCTACCGCGGAAAGAGTAGATCAAAGCGTTTATTTCGTTTCCAAAAAACAGAAAATCAAACTTCTTATCCACCTCATTAAAACGGAGGGGATGCGCTCCTTGTTGGTCTTTTCCAGAACCAAGCACGGTGCTAATAAAATAGTCCGCCTCCTAGGAAAAGCGGACATTACAGCGGAAGCCATTCACGGGAATAAATCCCAAGCGGCACGCCAACGCGCCCTTGGGAATTTCAAGGACGGAAGTACCAAGGTTCTCGTGGCTACGGACATAGCCGCTAGGGGAATTGATGTCTCTGCCTTATCCCATGTTATCAACTACGATTTACCTAACGTCCCGGAAACCTACGTTCACCGAATAGGTAGAACGGGTAGGGCAGGGGCAAGCGGGATTGCCATATCCTTTTGTATGACGGATGAGAAACCCTACTTAAGGGATATCAAAAAACTCATCAAACAAGATATTCCGGTTATTGATGGACATCCTTATGAATTGGATGAGGCAGAGGAACAAAAGGCGATGGAGGAACAAAAGCAAACCCAGAAACCTAAGCCAAATCCAAGGAGAAGAAACAATAGGAATCAAAACCGAAGTAGAAACCGCAACCGGGGAAGAAATAAAGGACGGGGACAAAATCAAGGCGGTAAAAAAGAATAAGGCAAATGGAGGAATCCTTATCATTTGTAATCAGGGAGGCGGAAGTCTCGGATGCGGGTGCTTTGGTCGTTTATTTCAAGCAAGTAGCCGCGGAGTCCCATTTCCTGAGTTTTGATGAAACGGAGTTTACTAAAACCCAAGAAGAGCAGGCTGCGCTACTTCAAGACTTTAAGGATAAGGAAAACCAAATTTACCTAGTGGCATGCTTGGGTTCCGGTGAGATAATCGGTCAATTAAGTGTGTGGTCTACCCATAAAAAACGAAGCCGCCATGCCGGAGAGTTCGGTATCGTAGTAAAGAAAAAATATTGGGGCAGGGGAGTAGGAAGTAAGCTCTTGCAAGCTATGTTGGAGTGGGCACGTTCCCATCCCATTATTTCCCGTTTATCATTGACGGTACAAGAAGATAACGAAGTAGCCATCCGCCAATACAAGCGCCTAGGGTTTGAAGAAGAAGGCAGGGACAGAAAAGCATCCCTCGTAAACGGAAAATACTACGACCTCATCCGAATGGGAATGCTATTCCCCAACCCCTAGTCAGGGTGACAGTTAACCCAAGAAAAGGCATCAATCCTGATAAGTCAGGGTGACAGTGAACTAAGGAAAAGGCATCAATCCCGATAAGTCAGGGTGACAGTGAACTAAGGAAAAGGCATCAATCATTAATGTTCAAGTAGGAGCTCAGGTATACAAGTGTCGCCCTGACTATGACAGAGATCACCGATGGTTGAGATCGTCGGAGGTTGAACCACCGACCCAATTTCCCGTTTCCTATCCATGAACGTCATCAAAAAGCACGGCTTAAGCGATGCCGACGTAGACCGCATCGTAGAAATGGCATGGGAGGACCGCACGCCCTTTGATGCCATAGAAGCCCAATTCGGTGTAAAGGAAGCGGAAGTGATCAAGATCATGAAGCACGAAATGCGCCTCAACAATTGGAAGAAGTGGCGCGCCCGGGTTCAAGGACGAAAAACCAAGCACGCGAAGCTCAGGACGGAAGGCGTAGACCGGCACAAATCCAAAGCACAAAAAGCCATTACCAAAAACCGCATCTCAAAAAAGAAATACTAAAATCGACTCGCTAAAGTCGGTGGTTGAGATAGTTGGTGGTTCAACCACCGACCGACAATACAAAGCATAAATAGAATAAATCATGAAATACCTAATTCTCTTAATCATGTTCCCATTAACCTCAAGTACCTACCTTATAGATTTCGGAGGCGAACCCACCAAGGACACAGGGCGCTGGTTCGTGATTTCCGATGGCGTAATGGGCGGTCTTTCCGAAGGCGATGCCAGATTTACGGATTCCGGTTTAGAGTTCGTCGGAAACATATCTTTTGAGAATAATGGCGGGTTTACCTCCCTGAGGGATGAATTCCGGGAACGTGATTTGTCAGGATATAAAAAAGTAAAAATCCGCTACAAGCTCGACGGGCAAGTATTAGGTTTTACCCTTGAGACCAGCAAGAGGTGGTTCATGCCCAATTACAAGGTCATGTTGGAGGATACCCAAGGAGAATGGGAAACCGTTACCTTCAAGCTAAAGGATTTTGATACCTATCAAATCGGGAGAAAGAAGAACTCAAAAATTACCGAAAGAGCCTTATCCCAAATCTTAAGAATAGGATTCATTACCTCCCAGAAAAAAGAAGGATATTTTACCTCTGAAATAGATTACATAGAATTTGAATAATTTGGCGGATGGTTACGATAGTCGATGGTTGAACCATCGACTCAAGTAAAAAACAAAAATCCTTGCAAGAATACCTAACCATAGAACTCCTCCGCCAAACCATCCACTACGGTTTACACTTTTTATTTCCCGCCTTGGTGGCAAGAATATTCTTCAAGGACAATTGGAAACAAACCTACCTCATTTTCCTTGCCACGATGCTCGTGGATTTGGATCATCTACTAGCGGATCCGCTCTTTGACCCACAAAGATGCAGCATCGGTTTTCATCCCTTGCATAGCTATTATGCCATTGCCGTTTATGCTTTAACCCTTCCCTTTAAGAAACTAAGGCGGGTTTCCCTAGGCTTATTAATGCACATGGCAACCGATTTTCAAGATTGTCTTTGGCTTTAATCGGCTTATTCCTATCTTTCGATTCGGATATACTCCGAAAAATCATCACGACCAACTATTTTGCATGGGAACGTGTTGTAATTTTTTCAAACAAAACCATGTCGAAACTCCACCAAAAAGGTAGTTTACTGAAAATGCTAGCCGTGCTTTTATTGCTCGGCTCATTTTGGGTAGATGCGGGTGTATACGTATTCGGCTACGAGGCACACGATCCCATTTCTATTGAAATAGCGGACATCGAGGACGGCTCCGAGGAAGAAGAGAAAAAGGAAAAAGAAGAGAAAAAGGAAAAGAAAAACCGGAAAGGAAGAACAAATCCCTCCTTGGACGGAATGACATATTCCGATATATTGAATGTGAAAGGAAGTAAAGCGTTAATGCTTGCCTCTTCCCTCCATCACGACGAAATTCCCACGCCTCCACCCGAGGTATAGTTTAAATACACGAACATTAGCAATTACCTAGACCAAGAAAGGTTTAGGCATTTTCCTTTTTTAGTAAGCTACATATATCCAATGAAAAAATTTTTTGACTTTTCCCATATCCGGGGAGACCTCCTCGGGGGTGTAACCGCGGGTATCGTGGCACTTCCCTTGGCGCTTGCCTTCGGTGAGCAATCAGGGATGGGTGCGCAAGCCGGTATGTACGGTGCCGTATTCATCAGTTTCTTTGCCGCCATGTTCGGTGGTACCAATACCCAGATTTCCGGACCTACCGCTCCAATGACCGCGGTAAGTATGGTTATCATCGCGGGTATCGTTGCCGCTAACGGAGGTAGTTTAGAAGCTGCCTTGCCGTATATCCTAATGGTATTCCTTATCGCGGGATTACTTCAAATCCTACTAGGATTCCTGAAAATCGGGCA
>JAHDDF010000343.1 GCA_020629475.1 Saprospiraceae bacterium | reverse complement strand
TCAAGAATTCCCCGTTATTCCACTCGTAGAAATCCGCTCCTCCTTCGGCTAAAAGCTGAGCCGTTTCACCTCTACAAATGGTGATGTCACTTGCCGTGATTTCAATTCGGTCGGAAACGTCAATCATTACCGTATCGGAAAGGATACACAAATCATTTTCCGCCGTTAAAACGTATTCGGTCGTGGTAGTCGGGATAACTTCAGGTCCTAGGTTTTCCGTTTCAAAAACGGAACCACCTTCACTCCAAGAGAAATTCCCCGGCGCGGCACCTTCCAACTGTACGGGCTGCCCGTTACAAACCGTTTGATCCGAGCCGGCATCTACCTCATCCGGGTAAATGACGTTTACCGTTATTTCCTTGCTTAAAGGACAACTCTGATACTCCACATCAACGGTGTAGGTCGTAGTTTCTACAGGGGTGGCAATGGGTTCATCACAGTCATCGCAACTCAAAGTTGCAGCATTACCCCACTGCGGATTATCTCCTTCGGATAGGCTTAATTGTACCTCGTCTCCCAAGCAGATTGTCCTGTCGGGCCCAAGCAAATCCACGTCGCTTCCGATGACTTCTACCACCGTACTTGCCGTAGAGGCACATCCTTCGGAATTGGTAACAACGACCGTGTATTCTGTTGTCTCATCGGTACTTACCAAAGGATTAGAACAGTTTTGGTAACAGCTCAAACCGGTAGCGGAAGTATCCCACGCGTATTCAAAAGGCGTTGCACCTCCCGTTGCCATAATTTGGATAACCTCACCTTGACAAATTGAGGTATCGGGAGAAATGGTTACTACAGGAGGAGCGGCGGATTTTACTTCAACATAAACAGAATCCATAGCGGTACACCCGTCACCCGTTTCCACGTTTAAGTAATACGTGGTGGAAACCGTGGGATTTGCCACCGGTGCATCACAAGTAGTACAGCTTAATCCGGTAGAAGGTGTCCATTGGATGTTACCGTTTGTCTGTGCTTGCAACATCACGGTTTGTCCTTGGCAAAGAACCGCTTCAGCTAATTCTATTTCCGCTACCGCAGGTTCGAATATTTCTACGTTTCCGTTCCAAGCAGAAGTACACCCTAAATCGGAAGTTGCCGTAAGGCTAACATTATAAACACCGGTGGAATCATACTCCGAATTGGGGCTTTGGTTGGTGGAAAATTCACCATTCCCTAAATCCCAATCCCAAGCGCTAATACTTCCTGACGGAATGCTACTTGAATTATTGAATGCTACACTAGCAGCACCGCAATTTTCAGACGGATCAGTCGTAATTACCAAATCCGGCTCAGGATGAACCGTAATCAAGGACGGCTCGGTAATGGTTCTTGTACAAAACTCGGTAGTTACCGTTAGGGACACATCAAAATCCCCTTCTTGGGAATATGCCACACCGGTTGGATTAATTGCCGAGGAAGAAGGGGTATCCGCTCCTTGAAAATCCCATTCTACGGAAAGGACACTTCCGCCGTCAACCGTGATGTCGGATATAAAGTCTACGGTGGTTCCGCTTCCTTCACAAAACTCCCCCACGGATGGCGTAAAGGCTACATCCAATCTTTGGGTGTAAATCGTATCGGAAGGTACTACGTACGTACATCCATTATTATCACTCAAAATGACCACGGGAACAAAAGCTCCTACATCAGTATAGGTATGCTCGATACTTACGTTTGTTTGACTTACGTTACTTTCGGATTCTACTTCACCGTCACCGAAATCGATACTGTAAGAAGTAAATCCTTGACCCGTTAATTGATAAGTCATATCAAAATCAAGGCAGCCCTCATTGCTTGGGAGGTAAGTAAGTTCTCCGGTGGGTCCGTCAATTTGAATTAGATTTTCTTTTACGATGGTGATATCACAACCCGCCGCAGTAGTAATAGTCAGTGTAACATCATAGGTGCCGTTGGAGGTATAAGTATGCGCCGGATTCTGTATGGTTGAATTACCGGAACCGTCACCGAAATCCCAGACCCAGGCCGTTGCGCCTTGGGATAAATCGCTGAATTGAACGATAAATGGAGAACAACTTGCATACAAGGTATCAGCCGTAAAATCAGCTGCACCTTCCACTACGTGTATCGTAATACAATCGGAACCGACACAGCCATCTTGGTTTTCCGCCGTGAAGCATGCATCAAAATAACCGGTTTGAGTATATGTATGATTTGGCTCCCATTCGGAGGAACCGCTATTATCACCAAAATCCCAAGTACCGGAAACGAATTCCGAAGCCACTGAATTATTGAAGAATTGTACGCTTTGATCAACGCAAATCAAGGTATCCGCATTAATCGCGACAAAAGGAACCTCAATTTGCACCGGATTGGTTGCGGAGAACGTAGCGGTACAACCCGCATCCGTAGTAACCGTCAAAGAAGGCAAGTAAAACCCTCCTTGTGAATAGGTGTGAACCGGGTTCTGCTCATCGGAAGTGAAACCATCGCCGAAATCCCAAGACCAAGCAATGATTTCCGTGTAAACGGAAGTAGACAAATCCGTGAATTCCACGATTTGATTACAATTCGGATCAATAATTTCAGAACTGAAATTAGGTGTTACGTCCGCTACGGTTAAAGTATCCTCAAACACGTAAGTGTCTTGGCATCCCAATAAATCCGTAATGGTCAAACTCATTCCGGTATATTGCCCGGGCTGGGTAAAACGGAAGAAAGGATTGGCAAAATCACCTCCTGAAACTACTACTTGTACGCCGGGCGCAAACCAAGAGTAACTCGTAGCATTCTCGGAAAGGTTGGTTACCGGGAATTGAACGAAGTTATTATCTCCTAAGCAAAGGATTTGCGGGTCAATCGTGAATTCCGCTCTTGGAACTTGTACAAAAACCGCACTGGTTAATTCATCTTCACAACCGCTTTCTTCATTGAATACGGTCAAGGTAACCGTGTAAACACCGTTTTCCTCGTAAAAATGAGTAGGATTTTGCTCGTTGGATTCCGGTGAACCATCACCGAAATTCCAAGTCCAAGTATCCGCACCAATAGATTGGTCAGTAAATGCCACGAATCCCGGATTATCACAATCTTGACTAAAGGTAAATACCGCTTTAGGCGGGAACAAGTGCATATAATCCTCAATGATCAGGCTATCCTCGCAGCCATTGTACCAAACGTTCAATTGGACATCAAAATAGCCGGTATCATTATACTCGTGTAAGGGATGCTGCATATCGGAAAAACCACCGTCCCCGAAATTCCACAACCACTCGTCAATGTTTTCGTCGCCGGATGTATCCGTGAAAGAAATCACGTTCTCGATACAAGTCTCTTGCGGATCTCCTTCAAAAGCAACATTTGGAGGAGTTCCTACTTGGATGTAATTGTTAATTACCTCAACACCGACACAACCGGAAGCGGTGGTTACCGTAAGGGTAACATCGTATTCACCCGCATCGGTATACGTATGGGAAGGATTTTGTCCGGAGGATGGCGCACTGCCATCACCGAAATCCCATTCCCAAGAGGTAATGGTTTCATCAATATCCGTTAAATCCTCAAAGTTTACCGCCAAAGGAGCACAGCCGTCAAGCACGTCCGAAGTGTAGGATGGCTCGATGGGTAAAATTTCCACTACGGTAGTGGTTACGGTTTGCTCGCAACCGTTAGCCAATGTAGTGGACAAGGTAACAGGGAAAGTTCCGTATTCCGTAAAAGTGAAGGTCGGGTTAGGATTGGAACTACCATCGATATTCCAAGTAAAATCTCCTTGGAAATCGGTGGAGAAAGAAACGTCCAAAGGTGGCTGGCAAGCAGTGAAGGGTGTCAATACATCATATGCCAAATCCGCTTCGCCGGAAACCTCGATACAATCCGGGGAAGTGAATGTATTCACGCATCCGTCGGTAGTAGTTACCGTCAAGGAAGGGAAAAAGCATCCTGCGGAGCTGTAGGTATATTGCGGATTGGTTAGGTTGGAGGTTCCCGCACCATCACCGAAATCCCAAAACCAAGTGACTACATCCGTGGGCGTTTCGTCGGTGAATGTGACAACAACGTCATTACAGCTTCCGCCCGTATTGGTTTCATAGGAAAAGGCAGGAGCCCCGCCTATATTGATAAAATTGGGTACAACGGTTGTATTGGAACAGCCCGTTGAATTATTCGTAATTGTAAGAGAGACGTCAAAACTCCCTGAAGTACCGAAGGTATGGCTTGGATTTTCCTGTGTACTCGGCGCGGAACCATCACCGAAATCCCAAGAATAGGATACGTTCCCTAAGTTACCGGAAGTGGTATTGGTAAAGGAAACGGACAATGGCGCTTGGCAAGCGTCCTGAATGTTTGCAATAAAATCAGGCGTAAGATCAGACAATGCTTCTACAACGTCGTTCTCCGAATATGAGGAAGTACAACCATTCGCATCCAATGCGGTAAGGGTAACCCCGAAGGAACCCGCCGTGATATAGGTATGCGTGATTACGGGATCAGTGGTAGTCTCG
>JAHDDF010000342.1 GCA_020629475.1 Saprospiraceae bacterium | reverse complement strand
CTTTCATCGAAGCCAACGCGAAGTATGCAAGAATTGATGCCTAATGTAAAAAGGCAGAAAAATAAAAAGAGGCGTCCCGTTCCGGTTTTTCCGGATCGGGGCGTTTTTCTTTAAACGGGTTTATTGCTTGTTGAAAACAAAACGGGCGGGGGACCCGTTGTTCCGGTGCAAATTAATGCTAGAGGTTGGAATCCTCCTCCGGTGAAGTTTTCTCAAAACGGATACGGAATTGCGGATGATCCGCTCCGCTATCCTCGATACAAACGATGCCCGTGTGCCCGTCCGGTTCAATGGATGGCTTAGGTGTTCCCGACTTACGGATAACAATAGCGAGGTCGCTTACCTCACCGTCAATCTCGTACATGGAAAGAAGATTCTGAATTTCGGATAAAACTTCATCCATTAAGGATTCAGCAATACCGTGCGTGATTTCTACTCCTCCCTCCGTTGATAAAACGTTTTTGTTGCTTGAAACCATTGTCGTGCAATTAAAAGTGAAACAATGCCGGTTTCAGCTCTTCATAGTATAGCAGTAAAGTGTGTTCCCTTGTAATGCTACGGCTGCCCAAGGCATAATTCCCCACTAAGGGAAGTGCCTTTAAATAACGTCCGATACATCAAGTTCAACAGGACGGAAAGGGGTGATCCGTACAAGATGAAATCAAAAAGAAAAAAAGGGAATCGGTTTTCTAATGAGTGCGATCAGTATGTTTCCCTAAATGTTTTTATAAAAAATACTCGTACACAAATATAAAAGCATTTTAAGTATAAAAAGCAAATTAATTATAAAATTAATTTTTAATCAATGAATTATAAAGATGAAATAAGAGAATTTAAATTTATCTATCAAGTGTAAGTCTCACTGAAAGTATGACATGGAAAATTGTTTTTTTTGATGAAGGGAATACCTGTACCCGAGAAAAATCTCAAAGTTCAGTAACTTTTTTAACTAAAAATCTTTCCGGATTAAGGAAAGGTTTTTCAAATTTCGGATTGAATTATCATCGTGCTATGCAACGTTTACCCTTTGTTTATGTGGCAATAAGCCCTTTGCATGGAAGAGGTGTTTTTACTGCCGCCGAAATCCCGGAAGGTTCCTTGATTGAATCCTGTCCCGTCATTCTCTTACCGGAGGATGACATGAAGCTCATTCATGAAACAGTTTTGCATGATTATTATTTCTACTGGGGAGAGGAAGAGAAGATGGGGGCAATAGCTTTAGGGTTTGGTTCCATATACAATCACTCGGACTCCCCCAATGCCGAATGCCTCCCGGATGCGGAAAATCTGACCTTTGATTTTTATGCGCTCCGTGATATTAAGCCCGGAGAGGAAATCCTGACCCATTATCTAGGAGATCCGGACGATAAAAGCCCCCTTTGGTTCAATAGAAAATCCTAGTATTTATCCTTTGTGGAGCGCTATATGATTCGTGACATTAATTTCCCTGTATTTTATGGTAAAAAGGGCTTTGAATAGTCGTTTATTTTATAAAAATTAATTTCCTTTGCGACTAAGCAGTTACCTATGCTTCCCTATTGAATTCCACGTGAATAAGATGTGTTTTTGGGTTAAGGAACCATAGGTTCTGAAAAAGGGGGAAACTATAGGCTCTCCCGGATAAAAACAGAACATACTTTAACAGCAAGAAGACAAGAAAATACTGAGAGCCGCATGAAATTATTCAACTTCTTCAAAACCGAGTTGGCGATTGATTTGGGTACCGCCAACACGCTCATTATACAGGATGGGAAAGTAGTGGTGGATGAGCCGTCCATCGTTGCTATGGATCGCCGCAGCAATGAGGTGATTGCCGTTGGGCGTAAGGCGATGCAAATGCATGGTAAAACCCACGAGAATATAAAAACCATTCGTCCTTTGAGGGATGGTGTTATCGCTGATTTCCAAGCTGCGGAAAGCATGATCGAAGGAATGATCAGCATGATGAACCACAAGAAGAAGCTTTTCGGGTACATGAAAATGGTTGTATGCATCCCGTCCGGAATTACCGAGGTGGAAAAACGTGCCGTTTTTGATTCCGCGGATCACGTGGACTCCAAGGAAACGTACTTGATCCACGAACCAATGGCTGCGGCACTCGGAATTGGTTTGGACGTGGAGGAGCCGGTAGGAAATATGATCATCGATATCGGGGGTGGAACCACGGAAATCGCGGTTATCGCATTGTCCGGTATCGTTTGTGACCAATCCATCCGTATTGCGGGCGACGAATTCACGATGGACATCATGAACTACATGAAGCGCCAGCATAACATCCTTATCGGGGAGCGTACCGCTGAGCAGATCAAAATCAACGTAGGTTCAGCCCTTCATGATTTGGAAACGCCACCGGAGGATTATCCGGTAAACGGACGTGATTTGATGACCGGTATCCCCAAACAGATTAAGGTTTCATACGGTGAAATCGCCCACGCTTTGGATAAATCCATCTCCAAGATTGAGGACGCGGTATTGAAAGCCTTGGAGAATACACCACCGGAGCTGGCGTCCGATATATACAAAACCGGGCTTTACCTTACCGGGGGCGGTGCATTATTAAGGGGTTTGGACAAGAGAATCAGCCAAAAAACCAAATTACCGGTACATGTAGCGGAAGATCCGCTAAGGGCGGTAGTTCGTGGTACGGGTATTGCTTTGAAGAATTCCGATAGATTCTCTTTCTTGATTGATAGAAACAGCATCTAATCCGTTAGGATAACAGGTGTTTTAAATATGTAAGCCGGTTAGTGTTTTTTTATGCGGAACCTCATCCTATTATTGGTACGGTACCATCCCTTCTTTCTGTTCCTCTTGGTTCAGGGGATATGCATATCTCTTATCGTAAATTTTAATAAGGATCAACAACTCATCTTTGATGCTACATCCAATGCCATTTCAGGTTGGATGTATGATTTCAAGGATAGTTTTATGCAGTATAGGCATTACCCAAAACGTGCGGAGGCACTTGCGGAGGACAACGAGAAGTTATTTAATCGTTTAGAGGAGTCTTATTTCAATAATATTATTCTCAAGGATTCCTCGGATACCGACGGGAACCGCGATTATTTCCAACAATATTTTTATACCGCGGCAAAGGTGGTAAACAATTCAGTTTCCTTACCGGACAATTACATAACATTAAACCGTGGGACCAACCACGGTGTCGCGGAACACTCCGGTGTCATCGGAACCAATGGTTTGGTCGGTATAGTGGTAAATGTTACGGGGAATTACTCCCGTGTAATGTCCCTGCTGCATGCCCAGAGTAAGGTATCCGTAAGGTTAAAAAAGACCCGGTATTTCGGCTCCTTGGTTTGGCCGGTGAAGGATCCCCGGTTTATGTCCTTGGAGGCTATTCCGGTGCACGTGAAAGTAACACCCGGTGATACTATCGTTACAAGTGGCTATTCCGGCATATTCCCGGAAGGTTATGACGTAGGAATAGTGGAAAAGGTAGAGGAAGAAAGCGGTTCCGCCTTCCATAAGATTACCGTTCGTCTTACCGAGGATTTAGGAAAGGTCGGCTATGTGTATGTCGTCAATAATATTTACCGAAGGGATCAAAAAGAATCGGAAGAATTAGAAGGAAATGAGTAGTATCTTATTAACCAACATACTTCGTTTCGTAGGCTTGGTGCTGCTTCAGGTCCTGATTCTTAACGGCATCCTTTTAGGGGATGGTTGGTTGGGGTACATCAATTTTTTTATTTACCCGCTTTTCCTGTTTCTCCTTCCCCATGATACGCCTCATTGGGCATTAATCTTACTTGGGTTGCTAGTGGGGTTGACGGTTGACGTATTCTACTCCTCCTACGGGATTCACGCTGCAGCGGGTACTTTTACCGGTTTTATGCGTCCTATCGTGTTAAAATGGCAAGAACCCAAAGGGGGGTATACCCCCGGGCAAAGCCCTACACGTTATAGGTTGGGCATGACGCCTTACCTAAGGTACACCTCCATTATGATGATCCTTCATTTGTCATGGTTTTTCTCCATGAAGATTTTTATCGTAACGGAGATAAGGCAAATCATTCTTCGAACCATCGTGGCATTTTTGGTATCCATGATTTTGATAATCCTACATGCCGTAGCCATTAACCCTAAAAATTAAGGGGAGCACACCATGAACGATAACTACGCGAACCGGCAATACATCATCAGGGGATTCTACATAATAGTAGGCTTGGTTTTGATTGTCCGTAGTTTTCAATTACAAATCTTGGATCCTTCCTATGCCCAAACGGCCCGGTCAGTGGTGGTTTCCGATCTTACGCTTTACCCTTCCCGAGGTCTGATTTTTGATAGGAACGGCAAGTTGCTCGTTGCTAATATTCCCATGTATGATCTTATGGTCATACACGATATGGTAGGGGATATGGATACCATGAAGTTTTGTAATCTTCTTGGGATAGACGTGGAAACTTTTGAAAAGAACCTGGACAAGAATTGGATTCCCGGAAGTTATAAATCCAAGGA
>JAHDDF010000341.1 GCA_020629475.1 Saprospiraceae bacterium | reverse complement strand
TTCAAACTGGACGATAAGAAAGACAAGTAGTATGGGTTCTTACATGATTAGAATCCAGCCATTTGTATGAATAAAGAAATCGATGCTTTTGCAGCCGTCGTCCCTGTGCCGGGACGGCGGTTTTCTTCACCCCGACACTTTCTCTACATCCTACGGATTATGAATTCAGAAATTAATTAGGGGAATGAGTATCGGTGTGAATTTTCCGCCTCCCATTCAACCCAAAAATTATACGGTTCAGCCCCAAAACCTACCTTCCAGCCGAAACCGATGGCACACCCTTTTGCTTGATTTTACATTTGAATCATCAATTCACTTCAATGTAGAATCATATGAAACGCTTTATCCTCATATTCATCCCCATGATACTTGCCTTGGTTTCCTTCAAGGCGCAAGCACAAAGCACACAAACCGTAAAAGGAACCGTTTTCGATGCCGCTTCCGAAATCGAATTAATCGGTGCTACGGTTGAAATCGTAACTACTGATCCGTCACTAGGAACGACTACCGAATACGATGGTTCTTTCTCCATTCCTGAAGTTCCCCTTGGTCGTCATACCATCGTAGTTTCCTACTTAGGTTATGAAAGTATTACCGTTCCCAATGTGGTGGTAACCGCAGGAAAAGAGGTAATCCTTGAGTTGACCTTGGAGGAATCCGTAGAGCAACTAAATGAGGTAGTAGTAACCGCGGAATCCGACAAGGACCGCGCGCAAAATGAATTAGCCACTATCTCCGCCCGTACCTTTAGTATGGAGGAGGTAAATCGCTACTCCGGCGGTCGTTCCGATGTAGGACGTCTTGCCGCCAACTTCGCGGGTGTTTCCACTGCCGATGATGCGAGAAACGATATCGTAATCCGAGGGAATTCCCCGACGGGTGTCCTCTGGCGCTTGGAAGGTGTTCCTATTCCTAGCCCCAATCACTTTTCTACCCTAGGAACCACGGGTGGGCCGGTGAGTGCCCTCAATCCCAATCTCCTTAAAAACTCCGACTTTATGACCTCGGCTTTTCCCGCCGAATACGGAAACGCTACCGCCGGTGTATTTGACCTAGGTTTACGTTCCGGAAACAAGGACAACCACGAATTTATGTTCCAATTCGGAGCCGTTAGCGGTTTGGAAGCAATGGCTGAAGGACCTATGGGCAAGGATAATGGTTCTTCTTATCTGGTTTCCGCTCGCTACGGCTTCGTTGGATTAGCGGGTGATATTGGTTTGCCTATTGGTACCAATGCCACACCTAACTACCAAGACCTTGCCTTCAAATTGGACTTCGGAAAAACCAAGGCGGGTAAGTTTTCCTTGTTCGGAATCGGTGGTAGAAGTGATATCGATTTCCTGCATGATGAAATCGATGAAAACGACCTTTTCGCCGCAAACGATGAGGATAGCTTCGCGCGTTCCGGATTCGGGGTACTTGGCTTGCGCCACAATATTCTACTGGATGATAAAACCTACGTTCGTACCGTTTTAGCGGGTTCCCTTTCTACCAATGAATTCTGGGTAGACCGCTACACGGACTTGGACCAACCTACGGAAACGGTTAACCGTATTACGGAATTCGATAACGCCGAGTACCGTGTAACACTCTCCTCCTACATTAATCGCAAATTCAATTCCCGTTTTACGGCAAGAGCCGGTATCATCTCCGAGACATACATCTATGACCTCAGCGCGCAAACCCGTGAATTCACGCCGGATTGGTATAACATTTACAATTTTGACGAGAACACCAACCTGTTCCAAGCCTACGTCCAAGGAAAATATAAAATTACCGAGGACCTAAGCTTCAATGCGGGTGTTCACACCCAGTTTCTCTCCTTGAACAATGACTTCGTTATCGAACCCCGTGCAGCTTTGAATTACGATATTACCGATAACCATATGGTGAGCTTGGGCTACGGTATGCACCACCAAACCATCCCTATGCCGATTTTGCTTACCCGCAAGGATGCCGGAGACGGGAACTTCATCGAAACCAATACCGATTTGGATGCCATGCGTAGCCAGCACTTCGTCCTTGGATACGATGCTAAACTAGGCGGCGAGTGGCGCGTAAAAGCGGAAGCGTATTACCAGATATTGGATCAGGTTCCTGTTGATTCCTTTGCTTCCTCTTTCTCCTTGTTGAACTTAGGTGAGGATTTCGGTTTCCCGGATGATAAATATGATTTGGTCAATGAAGGAACCGGTAGAAATTACGGTCTTGAAGTAACCGTTGAGAAATTCTTTAGCAAAGGTTACTACGGATTGCTAACCGCTTCCATCTATGATTCCACTTACAAGGGAAGCGATGATGTAAGAAGGAATACGGCTTTCAATAACGGTTATGTCTTAAATGTTCTAGCGGGTAAGGAATTCCCGATTGGTAAGGAAAAACGCAATGCTTTGACTTTCGATACGAAACTAACCACGGCAGGCGGTAGATTCTATACGCCGATTGATTCGGAAGCATCCGCTGCTGCGGGACAAGAAATTCGCCAAGATGATATCGCTTTCAGTGAAAGGCAAGACGGTTATTTCCGTTGGGACGTAAAATTCGGAATCAAGTTGAACAGCAAGAAGAAGAAAATTTCCCACCAGTTCTACTTCGATATCCAAAACGTAACAAACCGTGAAAACATCTTCACCAGAAGATACAACCGCTTGACCAACGAGGTAAACGAAGTCTACCAAAACGGATTCTTCCCCGACTTCATGTACCGCATCCAGTTCTAAAACTCACTAGGTCACCCGAGCTTTACCGGTCACCCCGACAATGAATGTTACTTATCCTCCAATTGAAACGGTCAAAGACTAAGCTTTAGCTTGGAACTTGTCGGGGTGACTAAAACCGCAGGAAGAAGTGTTTGCCTGAAACTTGTCGGGGTGACTAAACAGCAGGCTGACTAAAAACAAAACCTCCCTCAAAAAATCCGTAGCTTTAGCAAAACACAACAAGATTCATTAGCATGTTATTCCTAGGAAAAGAAGACCGGAAAAAATATTTAGGATTCGACGACCTATGGTTTTTTATTTTACTGCTTCCATTAGTCGGACTTTTTGTACCTACCGCTTTTTTTCATGTTGATTTTTCAAAGGGAATAGATACTTTTCTTTGGGAATGGTGTGAAGGTTCTCTCTTTGCGGCAACATATTGGTTAGGATATAGGACATTTTGTGTTTTTATTCGAAAACGATTGCCGGGTTTTGATAATACGGTAAGAAGAATAATTTATACGATAATATTTATTCTCCTATTTGGTTTTTTCGCTGGTGCTATTGTTAAATTCATTGTTATTTCGATTCATCCAATTGAAGATTTTACGGCTCCGGCTCATATTCCATATGTCGCGACATATTTTACTTCTTTCTTTATGGTAATGATTTACGAGGGTATTTATTTATATGCTCAAAATAAACGAATCATACTCGAAAGCGAAAGATTAAAACAACACCAAGTAAAATCCGAATTACAAGGATTGCGTAGCCAAGTGAATCCGCATTTTCTTTTTAATTCTCTAAATACCTTAATTAATATAATAGGAGAAGATAAAGACCTTGCTGAGTCCTTCGTAAAAAAGCTGTCAAACGTATATCGTTACACCCTTGAAAGGAAGGATGATTATTTAATTCCGATGAAGGAGGAATTGAAATTTATTGAATCCTATATCTTTTTACAAAAGGAAAGATTCAGGGAGGGTTTGGATGTTCGGGTGGATATTTCGGAATCCGATAATGAAAAATTTATCGTTCCCTTATCCCTCCAGATTTTATTCGAAAATGCCATCAAACACAACATGGTTTCCAAGCGGAGCCCCTTGAGGATTGATGTATATGTTGAAGGGGAAAATAAGTTGGTAGTTCGAAATAACCTGCAAAGAAAAACCCAAGCGATGCCTTCCACTAAAGTAGGTCTGGAAAATATCCGTTCGCGTTATGCTTACTTCACGGAAGACCAAGTAGAAATCATTGAAAATGAAACGTTTTTCATCGTAAAGATTCCATTGTTAACCGAATATGAAAAACAAATCGAGGCATGAATATCCTAATCATTGAAGACGAATACCATGCGGCAAAACGCTTGCAAGCATTGGTGAAGCAATTCTTGCCCGAAGCAAAAATCGAGGAAGTAATCGATAGCGTGGAATGGGCGGTAGAGCGCTTCGGAAATGAAAATCATCCCGACTTGGTTTTTATGGATATCCAACTATCCGATGGAATTAGTTTTTCTATCTTCGAACAAACGGAGGTAAAAGCACCTGTAATATTTACGACTGCATTTGATCAGTACTCATTAAAAGCATTTAAAGTAAACAGTATTGATTATTTATTAAAGCCCATTGATGAGGATGAACTACGTGCCGCCCTTAAAAAATACAAGGACTTATATGCCAATAACGATAAGCCGGATGTAAGTGATTTATCCTCAATTTTAAAGAACTTAAGTTTAGGGAAAAAATACAAGGAACGTTTCTTGTTAAAAAAAGGAAGTGAATATTCCTTCCTCCTTTCCGATGACATCGCCTACTTCTTTTCGGAGGATAGTATAAGTTTCGTAATGTC
>JAHDDF010000340.1 GCA_020629475.1 Saprospiraceae bacterium | reverse complement strand
CGGTACCTGAAGCCATACCTTCAAAAACAAAGGTTTTGCTTCCCCCGTCTCCTCCCGGCATATCCGAGCGGCTTGGATTGTCGTATTCAAAATGGGTATCCACCAATTTTAGAATGGAATCATTATCGGAGGATACGCTTTTTTGTTCCCCAACGGAACCGTGTACGGAACCCTTATAATATGCCTTCTGTCCTACGGAAATTTCCGCTTTTCCTACAAGCACATTTAACTGTACCATGTCATTCGAGGGTTTAAATTTCTTGCCTTGAGAACATCCGATTACTAAGGGAAGAGCAAGAAGGATTAGGAATTTGATTGCCTTCATTGAAAATTATTAAGATGATGGTTTAGTACTCTTTTCACCCTTAAGTTCTTAAGAACCTTCCTTTTTTCCAAACCATTTTTTCAAAAATCCATCGCTGTAAAGGACGAGTAAGATTATCGCCGTATATGTCACACCCATTGCAGCACCAAAAATTAATTTCTCCCTTAAAACGATTTTAGGTGTTTCTTCAAAAGTGATAAGGTAGATATCCTCATTTTCAGGAATAGGTTTTCCCATGTCGGAAAATTCAGCCTTTATCTTTCCTTCAATGACGGCGTTTTTTTTAATACTTCCCTGAAAACTCGTGGATTCAAAAAATCCTAAGGATTCTAATTTTTTATCAAGACTCCCGAATGAAAAAGTTTCTTTTACTGCCCTAATTATAAAGATGGAAGGAACGGTTTGTATATTGTTACAATCATACCCAAAAAAGTAAAATTCCTTCGTTGTATTGTCTTCCTCTAAATAAACACCATCACCCGAAATGCAAATATTATTCACGAGAATAAATTCCCTCTTTTTATTTTCTATAGGTAGATTTGGAACGTCTTCAATATTAGCAATAATCGGACTATCTTTTTGAATATAATTCCAATCAAAGGCAGCATATATTCCAACAATACCCCAAATAAATAATGTAAGAATAACGTATTTAAAATAAAATGAAAAACCTCTCATTGTTTTAAAGGATTACTTTTAAATTAACTATTAACTATTAACTATTAACTCCCCAGCATCATAATACTTTGCTTGAAATCTTTTCTCAATAATAAATTAATATTATTCAAAACGATTTCACCCATATTCTTGCATTCCAAGAAGGAGTCAGTACCGTGATGTGCCGATAATTCCTGCCTGAGTTGTACTACTTTTTCCGGGGAAGAAATGGTGCTATTCCGCATTACGTTTAATAATTCCTGGGTACGGCTTAATGTTGATTTAACCCTTGCGGCAATTAAGCTTCTTTCTTCCATTTGGTATTGTTCTACCGTACGGAGATTCATGTGCTTGAACCCTAAATTAATAATAGGATTGTTCTCCTTGAAAAATTGAGGTAAATAAAACTTTTTTCGTCCCTCATAGGATTGTTGATCAAAATCAATAGCACGGATTCGATATTGATTTCCTTCGATGTCCGGTGTTAAATCCACTACGAAATTATAGGATCTCATATCACCCAATAAACGGACAAAACACCGCTCATTAAATTTAACGAATTCCTTGGCGATACGTATTTGATTAAATTCATTTGTGGTCTCTGCGTGACTCATGAAATCATCCCCGGGTAAGCCCGCGATATGTTCTTCAATTAAAGTATCCCCATGCACGATATAACGAATAAAATCAGGGGACATTAAATGCTCCAATTCCAAACCGAAAATCCGGGAGGCATCCGTTTTTTTAACGTAATAATGATCGTAATTATCGTTTAACCTATTAATAATTCTAACCCGGAAAGGTTTTGAATTACCGTAAAGACAATGGTCCACTCTTGCTACCTCAAGGTGTTCATGGACACTTGTATTTCCGTCCGTTTTTAAAAGTGCATAAATCTTTTTTAGTGAATCATAAATTTCACCGATGTCCGCAGGAGAAAAGAAAACGGTTTGCCAATGGGTATCATTTCCTTCTTGATCCAATAAAGGGACGGCTTGATCAAAACGAAGCAAGTCTTTATAATCCAAAGGAAGACTTTGTTTCAAGCCGTGAAAACCCAAATAATCATCCAGCCTTTCATTCACCGGATAACATATTTTTTTCTTTGAGGGCTTATTGTGATTCATGTGATGTGGTTATAATAAAAGAGCGCCTGAATGGGTCGTAAAACTTCCCTTTTTTCTGTCCGCAAAATAATGCTTCAAAGTAAATTCCGAAGAACTAAAAGCAATGGAATCCCAAGGGATTTCGGCTTCGGAAAACAATTGTACATCGGATGTTTCCATTCCTGCCGAAAAATCCAAGTTTTCCAAGTTTCCGAAGAAATGCATATATACTTGATTGATGCGCGGAATACTGTAAAGGGTTAACAGCCCTGAAATTTCGACCTTCGCATTCGTTTCCTCGAATACCTCGCGTTTGGCGCCTTCTTCCACGGTTTCCCCGTTTTCCATAAATCCGGCAGGCACGTTCCACAACCCTTTTCTAGGGCCGATGGAACGCTTTCCAAGGAGAACCTTATCCTCCCATACCGGAAGACAACCCACCACCACTTTGGGGTTGGAATAATGGATGGTATTGCAATGGGAACAAATGTAACGCTCCCTGTTATCTCCCTTCGGGATTTTTAATCGGATATCGGCGGAACCGCAATGGCTGCAAAACTTCATGATTACAGGGTTTTCCGCCGCAGGGACGAGTGAAGGCTCGGGTAGGTTTGGAAGATAATGAATATATCTTTTTAATCCTTTCCTTCTTGTAAAAACCGCCTTACATTTTCCAAATCCTCGGGAACATCCACACCGGGAGAAAGGTATTCCGTCCAAGCTACCCCGATTTCATATCCGTTATCCTTCCATCGTAGTTGCTCCAAGGAGTGTTTTAATTCATTTTCGGAAGGAGGGAGTTCCACCAATTTTGATAATGTTTCCGTTTTGAAACCATACATCCCGATATGTTTTCCCACCGTATTCCACTGCCGGATAAGCGGCTGTTTGAAATAATCGGGATCCCCTTTGCGGAAGAACAGTTTGGCATTACCGCTTAGGTTTACCAATACCTTAACCGCGTGCGGGTTTTTATACATCTCGTCAGGAACCGGTTTTCGGGCTAGGGTCCCGATGGGATAATTGGTGTTTTCCTTGAGGAAATTTACCAATTGATCAATTTGTCCGCCTTGGATACAAGGTTCGTCCCCTTGGATATTGACGGCATAATCATAGCCATCCAATTTCCTTAGGACTTCAGCTACGCGCTCCGTTCCGTTCCTGTGTTCACGTGAGGTCATAAGCACCTCTCCGCCGTTTTGTTGTACGTGTTCAAATATCCGTTCATCGTCCGTTGCCACGATTACCTTATCCAATGATTTTGCTGTCAAGCATCTATTATATACCCTCATTATCATGGATGTCCCGAGAATATCCACTAAGGGTTTGCCGGGAAAACGACTTGAGGCATATCTCGCCGGAATAACTCCGAGTACCTTCACTACTTATTCTTTTGTTAAGGATATGATTATCTATCCCAAGAGATTTATATTTGTTTCGTCACAATACGAAAACGGAGGGATATTTTTATCTGTTTCGCCCGAATTTACGACGTGCACATGGGAAAACGTTATCTTTTTTACACCATCTTCTTTTTTCTCTTCTTGGGAAATATATCGGCTACCGGTGACTCCCTTAATATCTTGACGGCACAAGACACCATTTTCCTCAGGATTACCCAGAAGGGACAGAAGATTCATTATCATACTCTTGAAAAAGGGCAGACGCTTTGGTCGGTAAGTCGATTTTACGGTTTAAGTATGGATGTATTTTATTCTTATAATCCCGTTTATAGGAATAAAGTCCCGCATCCGGGTTCCCGTTTGGTAATACCTGTCCCCAATAAGGCGATACACCGTAAAATTCCTGAAGGACTAGAAGGAAAGACTTTTGTTCCCATCCTTTATGTGGCTAAGGCGAATGATACGGTTTTCGGGATGGCGAAACGCTATTTTAAAATGCCCGTGGACCAGTTCCGTTCCATGAATAATAAGGCGGATAATAATGTGGAAGTCGGTGATACCTTTTTAATCGGTTGGTTCCGGTTGTCGGGTATCGAAAGCAATGAGCAGAATCCTTGTCCCGTAAAACCATGTTCCCTTTGGAATGAGAACCAACAAAACCTTTACGTTTTTCAAGCCAAGTCATTTAAAGGGGAAACCACCATTCATAGAGGTAAGGCCAAATGGTTCCGCATCAATGCGGGTAGTGCCAACTTGGTTTGTATGCACCGTTATGCACCTAAAGGTTCCATTTTGAAAATGGAGAATCCAATGACTAACCAAACGGCTTACGTCAAGGTTATCGGTAAAATTCCCTTGAATTATGATGAGTGGACCATCGCGGTCGTATCCGAGGATGTGGGGAAAGCACTAAAGGCGATTGACGAAATGTTTTTCGTGAAAATAGAATACTTGCCGAGTTGGTAAGAAACGTTTGCTTGCGAACGATTATTTCCTTGTTCCATAGAACGATAATTCCTCTAATTTTGTCTTGTATATCTTATAAGACTAGGAATCA
>JAHDDF010000339.1 GCA_020629475.1 Saprospiraceae bacterium | reverse complement strand
GCCCTTATTTTTTTATAATCAAAAGACAAAAGGAGAGAAAATGGACAATAATCAAGCTCTTAGTTAATCCGTTTGCGGATTTTTAACCATTTTTACTTGGAATAATTGGTCCTACCCCATCAGCAAATTAAGCGCATTCAGAATTACACTGCCGTTTTACTATTCAAAACTGAAAACCGAATCATGGAAAGAAAGTTACTTTTCCCGTTCTTTTTCTTGTTTTTCCTTTCCTTCTCCGCCTTAGGGCAGGGTGAAACTTGTGACGACGCCATTCTTGCTACCTACTCTGATCAAGGCTGGTGCGGAACTTTTAACAATGTGGGATACACCCAAGACGTCAGTCAGGTAGTTTTTGACCCTTTGGGTTTAACACCTCCCTGCCCTATTACGGATAGGGACATTTGGTTTACGTTCATAACCAGCGCTACTCCATTTGACACGGATTTCACGGTGACGGGCATTCCTGATGGTGCCATTCAGGCAATGGATATGCCTAGGATAACCGTAGTAAGAGGAGATTGTACAGGATTGGAGGCTCTTGCTTGTGCCGATGCCAATGTCGGGGAAAACTCGGTAACCCTTACCATTCCTGACTTCCAATTCATTCCTAATTTTCCTTACTACATCATCATAAGTGATTGGTCTGCTACTGCCGCATCCAATGAAGGTGCATTCGAACTTTGTATTAGTGAGAATCTCCCACCCGTTGATAATAATATTGCGGACGGTGATATTTACACCGCTTGTAATGGTAATCTGTATGACACGGGTGGACCTACCGGTGACTACGGGAATAGCGAGAATATTACGGCACAAATTTGTCCGGATGAACCCTTTGCCTGTCTTACGGTAAACGTAGTGAACTATAACATCGAATCAGGTTTTGATGCACTTCAATTAACCGGTACGCAAGCCGGTGGCGGTGTAGTTACCAACTGTATTGATGGTGGCGGGAATGATTCCGGTTTTTTTGAGGGTGTCGGTGGCGGCGTTACCTTGACCTATGAAAGTTGTGTAACCGTTCAATTTACTTCTGATGGTTCCGTAACGAATCCGGGTTTTGAGTTGAACTGGTCTTGTAGCCTTCAATCCTGCGACAATGGCGGCGGGGGCGGAACAGATCCGGATTATCCACCTTCCTCCCCTGAAGGAGCACTTCCACTTCAAGGATGTGACGTAAGTCAAAACGCGGAATTCTCCTTGACATCTCCCCCAGGATCAGTTCCCTTTGACTTAAATAATACTTGTTGGTTCGGAACCGGTGACGAAGCATTCATCTACTTTGCGTTCGAGGCGCAGGCGGATGGTGACTTGGAATTCATAGTTGGAAATACACAAGCCAACCAAGGACAATTCATTGATATCGACTTCTTGGTTTGGGGGCCCGTAAATTCAACCGATCCTGCTGACCTTTGTAATGCGGTATCAACCCTCAATCCGATACGCTGTTCTTACGCAGGTGGTGGTACGGACGACTTAACGGGTATCACGAATATTAATCCCGAAAACAACACTCCGGTAACTGATAATGATGATTCAAATAGTGATGATTTTGCTCCCGGTATCGCCGTTCAAGAAGGTGAAGTCTATATTATACTCCTAAATGATTGGGGCGGTGTTGCCAATAATGGTCTTGCCATTGACTTTGGTAATTCCGATCAAGAAATATTCGGTAACGACGGAGAAATCATCGAGCAAATTCAAGGAGATACCGCCGTGTGCGTTGGTGAATCCGTGCAATTAGGGATTTCCGGTGCCAGTCTTGGCGTCAACTGGACGCCTACTACAGGCTTAAGTTGTACCGACTGTGAAACCCCCATTGCTACCCCTTCAACGACAACCACATACACGGCAATCGGTCAGGGAATTTGTGGCCCTGATACCATCTCCGTAACCGTCGAGGTATTTGATTTGAGTGATGTCCCTGACGTAACCATTTGTCAAGGAGATGCCCCTCAACTCGTCGCGGGTTCAAACTACGCGGATGCGACTTGGTCTTGGACCCCCACTAATGGATTAAGTTGTTCCGATTGCCCTGATCCCATCGCGACACCTGCTATGACAACCACATATACCGTTACTTTGGTAACACCAAATTGTACCCTCTCGGATGACGTAACGGTAACGGTACTTGCAGGTAGTGCAGCCAATTACGAAATAATAGATGATGCCACCATATGTAGTGGAGAAAGTATCCCTATAGGTGGCACGGCGGATCCCGCTGCCACCTATATGTGGACACCGGATGGCACCCTGGATTTAACGGATCCGGCAAATCCAATCGCTACACCTGTGGCAACTACTACTTATTACTTAACAGTAGAAAACACCCTTAGTGGTTGTATATCCAACGATAGTGTCACCATTACCCTCATACCTCCCTTCATCCCTGAAATCTCCGGAAACCCGGATGTATGTACGGCAACGGTTCTTACTGCCGAGGCAGGATTTACTTCTTATGCTTGGAGTACGACCGAAAACACGCAAAGTATTACGGTAAACAACCCGGGTACCTACACCGTAACCGTAACGGACGCGGCAGGTTGTATCGGTGTAAACTCAATTGATATTACTACCGCAGCAGGATTTACCTTGAATCTCCTTGGGACAACTCCTGTTACTTGTGAAAACGGGGACAACGGCTCCATTACCATTGAAGTCGTAGGTGGTTCAGCTCCCTTTACCTATAATTGGACGGGAGATGCCGCAGGGCAAGGAACCAATGCGGTGAACTTAAGTGCCGGTGATTATACGGTTACCGTTACCGATGCAGCAGGCTGTACGGATGAAATTAGTGCTACCGTAGAATTATTAGATCCCGTGGTAGCTACCGTAGATGATGATATGGTTTGTCCGGGTGATCTTATTACCCTTTCCGCTACGGGTGGAAACGGCAATTATTCTTGGCAACCATCCGCGGGACTAAGTGACCCGAACAGCGCCAACCCTACCGCGAACCCAACGGAAACCACCACTTATGTGGTTTCATTAGTAGGTAACTCAGGAAACTTAGTGGCAAACGGAGATTTTGAACAAGGAAACGTAGGTTTCTCAACAGAGTATGTCCTAGGTACAGGTGGTGCATTCGGGGACCTTTCCAGTGAAGGGCAATACGGTATTTATACTTCACCCAGTGCCGGACATAACAACTTCGCCAGCTGTGGAGATCATACTTCGGGTTCAGGATTCATGTTCGTGGCGAATGGTGCCAATGTATTAAACCAAGAAATCTGGTGCCAAACGGTAAACGTTGATCCGAATACGGATTATGACTTCAGCGCTTGGTTGGCTTCCGCTGTTTCAAGTAGCCCGGCTCAAATCCAATTCTCCATTAACGGGAATTTAGTTGGCAATACCTTCAACTTGACATCTACCACTTGCCAGTGGGATCAATTTACAGCTTCTTGGAATTCAGGTACGGAAACATCGGCTGAAATTTGTATCGTAAACCAAAACTTGGCAACAGGTGGAAACGATTTCGCCCTTGACGATATCTTCTTCGGGACCTCCTGTGTTTACACGGATAGCGTGACCGTAATGGTTTCCAATCCTGAAATCGAATTGGTGGACGTGGACGATGATTTCTGTGGTACTTGTGAAGGTTCTATTGAAACCAATACAACAGGAGGATTTGGACCTTACACATACCTATGGGACGATCCTTCCGCGCAAACAAGCAATGTTGCTAGCAACCTCTGCGGAGATCAAGCTTATACCGTAACGGTAACCGATACGGAAGGATGTACGGCGGCGGTTTCCGCGTTCATCCAAGACCTTGGCTTCATTCCTGTCGAAATTGAAGGTGAACTTACTATTTGTGAAGGTGCTTCAACAACCTTAACCGTTGATGGAGATTACGACTCATATGCTTGGATGCCGGGTGGTGAAACAACCCAATCCATTACCGTAACCCAGGCAGGAACCTATACCGTGGAGGCAACGGACGGTACTTGTACCGGAACAGCATCCGTAACGGTTACGGAAATCCCGAATCCTACACCAACCATTACCGGTGATCTTGAATTCTGCGGAGATGATTCGACGGTTCTTGATGCGGGTGACGGTTATGTATCATATGCTTGGTCACCGAACGGTGAAAATACCCAAACCATTACCGCAAATATGGCGGGGACTTACACCGTTACCGTTACTGACGCAAATGGATGTGAAGGAACGGCAAGTGTTGAAACGACGACTACAAGTTTACCGCTTGTACTTTCCGGAGATACTAATATTTGCTTGGGTGAATCCACTACCCTCTCCGCTAATACCCAAGGATTCGTTACTTGGAGCGAAGCAGGCGCTACCATCGGAACAGGTGGTACCATCACCGTTACACCTAATGCTACGGGAACATTCACTTATTCCGCTACGGCATTGGATAACAATTGCTCATCCACACAAACCATTACGGTAACCGTCTCCGAAACACCTATCGTGAATGCAACCGGCGATGCTTCGATTTGCGCGGGTGAATCTACGGATATTAGTGCTTCTACTACGGCGGGTACCCTTTCTTGGGAGCCGGCAAATGAATTCGTTGATCCTTCACTAGCTAACC
>JAHDDF010000338.1 GCA_020629475.1 Saprospiraceae bacterium | reverse complement strand
GCAACTCCATCGCACCAACGCCATCATAGGCGGTCATCTTGGTTTTCCAGAAATATTCGTAGCCGGGTTCAAGTAAAATGCTTACTTCACCATCCATAGCAAGGGTGGCATCAAAATATCTTACCGGGGCGCTACTACCATCGGCAGGTACGCGCATTAACCACAAGTAATTTTCAGGGATAATTTGAGCAGGGAAAGGCGTTTCGGAATACAAATACGCTTTTCTATTTTGGGTAACGACGATGGGATCATCTTGGGTACTTTGCTCTACACCATCTTGGTAATTAAAAGTCATTTCACTTTCACCGGTTTCCGTGGTACGGAAGATGGGCGCCTCGAAGGAAGCGTAATCATGTAACTCGTAGGTCAACTCGGTGCTACCACCGGTTGGGTAATTGATTTTCTTAAGAATACCTGCTTGGGCATGCTCCAAGGAAGCTTCCTTTTTTCCGCTATGCTCATTCGGGATTTCCTTGAAGTTCTCGCCTTGCTGTACCCATAATCTTTCGAAGAAATTGGGTTCACGTACACCGTTGTAAAAACCCCAGTGATCCGTAAGCACGGAATTCCTTGCCGGACGAACGTTGCCTTCGTATTCAAAGGAATGCGCCGGCATACGATTCAAGGCACCTTCGGCAGGAAGGTTATCCGGATTTACATCCCCGGCATATGCGGTCAAGGACAAAAGACGAAGCGCGGTTTCTTCCGCGTTTGCGGCTTCGGACTCCTTGAAATAATCGTAATTAAAATCATGTAATGCAATTCGCTTTCCTTGGCGTTTTACGTCGATGTAATCCAAGGCACGGTAGCCCGTCGGGTTATCGTTTCCGTCAATCATTTGATAAAAAGGATCAACATCCAAACGGTCGTCCTCCTCGCTCACGAAGATGATTTCATCACCGGTAATCGGCGTATGAATGCGGGAAAGGACTTTTCCGTAAGTAGTTACTTCTTGGTAGCAAGTGCGGTAATCCCCTAGGTTGTTCAAGAAACGGCTGAAAGTAGGACTGCCGTTGGATTCCAACAATTGGTATTTTGCTCTAAGGGTTTCCGTTTGGTAAGTAAAGTTTTGGGATTCGTATTCGAATTCAATAAAATCCGTCCCGGAAGCATCCTCCATTCTTGTTAGATACCAAGAAGTAAAAGTATTGATTGCCGGACGGGTCGAAGTCCCCAAATCACAAGCACGGGTTACTTCAACGTATTCCGTTTCGGAGAAGAAGTACTTGTTTCCGTTGGGTGCCGTAACGTGGAATTCCACGATAACACCTAGGTCATTGAAAATGGGTTCTACCTCTACGCTTTGCATGGGCATTAGTACCACTAAACCGTCTTTTCCAAGAAGGAATTTACCTGAAATTCCCGGCGCGTTGAAAAAGAACATATCCGGATGGGTGTCATACAGACCGTTCGATAACTTTTGAAGTTCTTGGGAAGAGGTATTGTCATTTTGTGAAAAGGTGGAACTTCCTTGTGATTCATCACAAGAAAGCCAATCCACTGTCCCGTCTTGGTTCAAGATGCTATTATCCGAAAGGAAACCATTGGTTCCGTCATCGGGTAATCCCCGAACGGTTCTTGAAACGGTTCCTAATCCGGACAAGGTAAAGCCGGCTCCCGCACGGGAGGCAATATCATTCACCTTCAAACCCGAGGCATGATAACTCAAACCAACGGGAACGGATAAGTGCTTGGAACTTACCGTGGCAATGGGAACCGAAATTTCAGGTGTCCCCGTATAATGTCCTACCGGAACCTCTAGGTATTGGGCTATAGCCGCCGCTTCCGGTGCCGGTGGGATAATGGTTGAAGTCGGATCAACATTGTAATCCGTCGGGGCATCTTGTGCCCTCAATCCAAAGTTTGCTAGTAGGAGCAAACAAATTAAGTTGAATAATTTAATGGGAGTTCGCATATCGCTCATCTATTTTATAATAATTTCTCACTTTCAAGCCAGCGGATTTTCCGCCGTACAAAGGGATAGAGTCTAATTCCTGAAAATGTGAGTCCTTGCGAGCAAATATTTTCCGGGGAACCAAAAAGGAAGGATTACTAAAACCTTAAGGAGAGGTCTTTTTCAAATACTTAAAGCACGGATAATCAGATTTGTAAAATTCAAAGGCGTGTTATCAAAGGTTAATCTTTTCTAAAAGCCATTTAAGGCTGTTCCTTCTTGGTATGAAAGGGTGTTATATTGTCGTTTAAATCACGGAACTCCAACAACAACTTACCATAAACTTGAACCGATAATGCTACGTTTGAAGACCATACTGCCGGTTTTATTGCTGACGATTTTTGGCTGGGGCTCCTTGGATGCCGTCCAAGCACAAAGCGCTTCCATCAAGTGGGTAACTTGGGAGCAAGCCGTTGAGTTACAGAAAAAAGAGAAGCGTAAAATCTTTATCGACGTCTACACCGATTGGTGCGGATGGTGCAAGCGCATGGATAAAACGACCTTTAGTGATCCCGTGGTCATCAACTATATCAACAAGAATTTCTACGCCGTAAAATTCAATGCGGAGCGTAAGGAGGACATCATGTTCAAGGGTAAAAAATATAAGTTCGTAGCGAACGGAAAAAGAGGATACCACGAATTAGCCGCTTGGATGCTTCGCGGAAGAATGGGATATCCTACCGTTGTTTTCTTGGATGAAAACGCGAATATCATCCAACCCATCCCGGGATTTCTTCCGCCTGAAAAATTCGAGCCGATTATGACCTACTTCGGTGAAAACCAGCACAAGAAAGTGCCTTGGGAAATTTACCAAAAAAGATATAACAGCACCAAAAGCCCGGCTAGATCCGGCGTACCGGTGAAGGATTAATGGCTAATCGCTAAAATCGAAAATCCTCATTTCCATAAAAGGGAATGAGGATTTTTCTATTTTGGGGCATAATCATGTAGCATGAGTGTCCTTCAAATCAACAACCTCGTAAAAAATTACGGCAGTATACGTGCCGTTAACGGGCTTTCCCTTGATGTGGAAAGAGGTAATATCTATGGTATCCTAGGACCTAACGGAAGCGGTAAAACCACGACCTTAGGGATTGTCCTTGGAATCATCAAGCAGACTTCCGGCACCTACCAATGGTTTGACGGCGCGGATGGGGATAAGGCGCGATTACGTGTGGGCGCATTGCTTGAAACGCCAAACTTTTACCCCTACATGACCGCCGAGAAAAACCTGGAATTGATCGCGCATATCAAGAAGGACAAAACCACCAACTTGGACGAACTCCTTGATTTGGTCAATTTACGGGCAAGGAAGAAACACAAGTTCAAGACTTACTCCCTTGGAATGAAACAACGCCTTGCCATTGCCGGCGCAATGGTGGGTGATCCGGAGGTACTCATTTTTGACGAACCAACCAATGGATTGGACCCTTCGGGTATCGTGGAGGTTAGGAATACGATAATTCGTATCGCGGAATCCGGCAAGACCATAATTATGGCATCCCACATTTTGGATGAGGTAGAAAAGACTTGCTCCCATGTAGCCATCATGCGCAAGGGAAAAATGTTGGCTACCGGAACCGTAGGCGCCATCCTTACCACGGACAGGATTGTGGAAGTAGGTTCCTCTGATTTGGATTCCTTAAGGAACTTCGCTTCCGGGATTAACGGCATAAAAAAGGTCGAGCAAACCGGCGATCATCTCATTCTTACTTTCCCCGAGGACGGCGCCAATGCAAGGGACATTAACCAAGCGGCTTTTGAGAAAGGTATCATTCTTACCCGCCTCATTGAGCGTAAGCGAAGTCTTGAGTCCGAGTTCTTGGAAATCACAAGTAAATATCAATGACGGAAGCGTCCTCCCCTGCCCGTCCCGGTTTAGGGACCATCATCATTTACGCTATTGGTCAATACGGTTGGTCCTTGGCTTCCTTTGCCATGGGTAATCTATTGGTATACTATTATATGCCGGAGGAGGTGGACGGTGTGGTTAAATTTCCCTCGTTTTTCTTCCAAGGCGCTTTGCTTTTCGTTTTTACGATGGTCGGCATTATCGGTTTCGGCGGGAGGATATTGGATATGTTTACGGATCCTTGGATCGCGACGATATCCGATAGAATGAAACCCGGAAGACTGGGGAAGCGAAAAAGAATGCTTGCAATGGCGGTATTCCCATTCGCGCTTACGTCCTTCCTTATGTTTTATCCCATTGTAGATGGATCATCATGGGTAAATGCGGGATGGTTGATTTTCGTATCCATCATTTATTATATCTCCTTCACGATGTACTTGATTCCCTACAATGCATTGATAGCGGAATTGGGCCATCATCCCGAGGATAGGATGCGGATTAGTACCGTAATTTCGGTGACTTGGCTCCTTGGATTCGTAACGGGTTTTACCACTTACGCATTACTTGATGCACTAGCACCTGAACTGGGATATGTTACGGCATTCCAAACCATAATGGCAGCATTCGCCACCATTTCCTTCTTGGCGATGTGCGTACCCATCCTTTTCTTGAACGAGAAGAAATACGCCCTTCAGTCAAATGAAAAGAGCGCCATGCCGGGCGGTTTGAAAGGTGTCGTGGAATTATTAAAGGAGGAACCCGACTTCCGGAACTT
>JAHDDF010000337.1 GCA_020629475.1 Saprospiraceae bacterium | reverse complement strand
TGATGGTAAAGGTGGTAATTGTAAAAAAATAATTGTTGATGGGCTTAATACTTCAACGCCCCGTCCTTGTCCCAAATGCCCCAATGCGCGCCGACGTCACCTTCGGGGCCTACTTTCCATGACTCATCAAAAGAGGTGAAATAAAAAACATCGATATCGGCTTCCTTAGACCATTTTTGGGTATTGATGAAGTAGCGGAGAGCATTTTCCCGCGAAGGGAAGGAGCCTCCCGTGTTGGTGCCTTGATTCGGCCAGCCCGTTTCCGTAATAATGACCTTTTTTCCCTTAGCCGCCCTTGTAGCTTGCATGAACATTTCTTGCATGTACGCGAGGGAAAACTCCAAGGGACAACCTTCCCAAAAAGGATAGCAATTGGAAAGGATGACATCACAAGCCTCGGTTATCTTCGGGCATTGGGTAAATTCATAATACGCATCCACGTAACCAACGGGAATATGGTCAGGAATACCCGCTTTTGCCCGTTGGATATAATCCAATAGTTCTTCCTCACTTAAATCCTTTCTGTAAAGGACCTCATTCCCGACGGCGGCAATGTCCACGTGACCCTCCGTGGCAAGACGGAGCAATCCCTCCATTTCTTTTTCGTTGAGTTCCTTGTCGTGTCCGAGCCAAGCGCCTACCATGGTTTTTAGACCGTATTCCTTGGCGATTTCAGGGATCAGCTCATTGCCTTCTATACATGAAAAGGAGCGTACCCATTTTGCGTATGGAGCGATGATTTCCATCCGGCGGTGAATTTGCTCCCGACTAAGAATGCTTCCGGGTTCTTGTCCTTCCTCGTAGGCACTGTAGCAAATGCCGTGCATCCCTTCTTTAAGAATGGAATGGAAATCAGCAATCAAATCCTCCTCGGACTTTCCTTGGCTATAATCTTTTTTCGCAAAACGTAAGGCTTGTCCTTTAAGACCCTTATTCCCTTGGTTTCTGTATGACATAGTACATTATCGTTCAAAAAATAAATCAGGATTTTCCCCTCGTGCGGAAGGGAGGAAATTGGTGCTTTCGGATTTATCGGTTCGGGAGCGAAATATGAGTTCTTCAAAATTTCCCGCTCCGGGTTTGAGTAACCGGAGCGGGAGTATGAAAATAAAAATAAGTTTAAAAATTACACGGGTTTTTGTCTTAGGAATATTTCAATTCCTCATCCTTATTCCAAAGCCCCCATGTTCCCCCGACTTCCCCTTCTTGGTATACTTTCCAAGATTCATCGAAAGAGGAGAAATAAAAGACTTCGACGCCGGCACTTTTTGCCCACTTTTGGGTGTTAACGAAATAATCCATGGCATTTTTGGCGGAAGGCCTTGCCTCTTGGATATTTTGACCGCTACTAGGCCAACCCGTTTCACTGATGATAACTTTTTTACCTTGCGCGGCTTCCTTGGTAACGCCGTACATACTTTGTAGGTAGGCGTTCGCGTCCTTGATCTCCGCTCCTTCCCAAAACGGGTAGCAATTGGCGAGTATAATATCACAAGCCTGAACCAAGGCGGGGCTTTCCACGAAGTGGTAATAAGCATCAACGTATGCTACGGGAATTCCCGAAGGAATGGCGGATCTTACCCGGTGGATATAACTTATGATTTCCGCCTCGTTAAGCTCTTTACGGAGTAATACTTCATTTCCGACCACCGCAATATCTACTTTTCCGGCTTTAGCCAATGCAACCAAGGAATCCAACTCCTTTTCGGTCTTGGATACATCCTTGCTAAGCCACGCACCAACCATTGTTTTTAAACCGTACTCCTTGGCGATTTCAGGAATAAGTTCATTTCCTTCCGTGCATGAAAATGAACGAACCCAACCGGTATAGGGCATGATCTTATTCATCCTCCTTCGAATTTGATCCGCTGAAAGGATATCACCCGTTGCTTGTCCCTCTACGTAAGGGCTAAAACACAAGCCGTGGAGCTTCTCGTTTAGCGTAGCGGTAAATACCGCTTTTGTCTCATCCAATGACTTATCGGAGAAATTGACAAGAGCCGCCGTGGAAGCGGTACTTAAACCTCCTAGAGAAAGTAATTTGCCACGAAGCTGCTCTGCTGTACCTTTTGGTGCCTTACGGGCTTCCAATTGGGCGCGTATTTCATTAGCGCGTTCCTCGGAAAGGTCATAGTTCCACATGATAATCATGGCAATTAGGGTTCCCGCGATAGGTAAACCGGAGAAGAACAAACGCAAGCCATCTACAGCGCCATCGGGTTGAACGCCACCGCCCGGTTCGAATCCAACCATTGTCATGATTAAACCACTGGCTAAACCCGCAAAGGCAAGCCCGAATTTTACCATCCACCAATAAATGGCGCCGTACATTCCTTCTTGTCTTTTTCCGGTTTTTAACTCGTCCAAATCGCAAACGTCAGCCGTCATGGACATCATGATGGTGAACAAGCTACCGATACCGAAGGAGAAGAAAGGCAAGGCAAAGAGGAACATCCAGGGTTTCCCGGGAACGAAAAGGAACCACAGTAATATGTATCCGATGATTGAAATACCTTGGCAAATCAAGAAGGCTCTTTTTTTACCTAGCATTTTCGCCATTCTGGCTACTATGGGAATAACGATAAACGTGGTACACAAGGCACCCACGCATCCGAATAGGGTAGGCCATATGCCCGCAGCTCCGGTATCACCACTGAAGAGGTGATTGACGATAATGAAGAAGGAGAAGGATGCCACCGTATTAAAAGCATTGAAAATAAGGAAAGTGGCAATACACATTTTCCTAAAGGTCTTCGTGGCAAATGCAACCACGAAACTCTTGAAGATTTTCATGAGGCTTCCCCCGATGTTACTTGCCGTTAGGGGTTCCAAGGAATCATCATCCTTGGTGGATTTACTTTTTATGAAAATGGCGGGAACCATGGCAAGCAGCATGCAGGTTATACCCACATAGATGGCGAGTGTCCGTGTAGCGGTATCCGCATTGGGGAACCAGTCTTGATCATACATGATAACCCAGAACCAAGGCGCGATAACCCACGCCCATTGTCCTATCCATTGGGCTACGGCCATGATGTTGGTACGCTCATGGAAATCCTCGCTCATTTCGTAACCCATTGCTACAAAAGGAACACTGAAAATGGTGAGCCCCAAGTAGAAGACGAACGACCAAAGGAGGAAGTACATGAAGTTATAATCCACTCCGTTTTCCCGGTATAATTGCCACATGATGATAAAGGAAATACCTAGGATGATTGCCCCTATAAAAACGTAATGCCGCCGTCTTCCCCATTTGGAACGGGTATTGTCGGAAATGAAACCCATCAAGGGGTCGGTAATGGAATCAAAGACCCTAGGCGCGAAGAACAAGATGCCCCACATCCAACCTTCAAATCCTAAGTCTTGGACCAGTACCACCATGAAAATTCCCAAGATGGCAGGGAACATTTGGTTGGCAAGCATTCCCAAGCCGAAGGCTACTTTTTGTCCGAAGGGTACTTTTTTGGTTGCCGTGGTTATTGATACGTCATTTTGAGCGCTCATAATATCACATTTAGTAAGGTATGGTTAGGTTGTGCTGCTTATCGCATCACGATGGTCTGAATGGTTTGTGCGCCGGTTTCAAGGCTTATGGTCTGGTCATCGAGCTTCACTTTTGTGGCTTTTGTATCGTTTCCGGGATTAAACAGCACGACTACGATGGAGCCATCCGGATTCTTGGCGGCTGTCGCCATGAGTTCTTCATCCGGATTGGTGAAACCGATACGTTTTGCACCCGGACGGATATATTTACTGAAGTGTTTTAAGGTGTAATAGATGGGCGTGAAATAAACCTCATCCGCTTCGGGATCAACAATAACCGGAGCCACGCACCAATTCTTGAACCAGTTGGGGCCTCCTTGTTTGTCAAGGACCATATTCCAATCCACCCAACCATCTACCCAATTATTCAAGCAGCCGATGATATCCCTCGCGTAGCGATGGACAGGAACGTATTTCGGGTGCAAGTGCTTGTTTTGTGGCTGTGCCCAATCATAACCCCAATCCGTGGCGCCTTTGGTCCAATACCACTTGTCATCCTTCCAAGCAGGAACCTCGGAATCCACGCAAGCCTCCGTTTGGATCATGTACTTGTCCGGCGCTTTTTCATGGGCGTGTTGCAGGGACTTCGGGAAGTAATCATAAGTACTCCTGTACCAATGTACCGCGATACCGTCGAAGTATTTTGCCGCTTCGGGATCATCGTACATGACGTCCGCCCATTCTTCTAGTTCCTCGTCGCGGTTTTGGTCATAGCCCATGAGGACTACGTCACCGTGACCGTCCTTTTCCAATTGCGGACCCAAGTGTTTTTTTACGAACTCATTCATCTCCTCTGCGGAGTAATGCATGCTTTCCCAATTATTACCGTTTCCTAGGGGTTCATTCTCGACCGTGATGCCCCAAACGTCGATTCCTTCCTTCTTGTAGGCGTCCAAGTACTTGGAAAAGAACAAAGCCCAAGTGTCGTAATATTCAGGCAGCAATTTCCCGCCTTGCCACTTCTTATTGTCCTTCATCCAAGGCGGTGCCGTCCAAGGAGAGGAAATGACCTCAAAACCATCCGAGGAAATTTCCTTGGCTTCAAG
>JAHDDF010000336.1 GCA_020629475.1 Saprospiraceae bacterium | reverse complement strand
CGAAAAGGGAAAGAATACCGAGAGTCTTGATTTGCTTCATGATGTGGTGTTTTGCTTTGAACGCTTCCCCGGTATAGGGTATTGCCGGGTAGTAAGTTAGGGAAATCTCAAAGTTCCTTACTGAATAATTAGCTTCTTGGTTAAGAATGCCCCTTCCGTTTCAAAGCGAACGAAATAAACGCCCGAAGAAAAATTACCAAGGAAAAGGGAAGATGTTCCGCTAGGGATTTCCGTATTCAAAAGTTGTTTTCCGGAAATGTCGCTTATGGACAAGTTGCTGCTTTGTTCTACTTGGATTTCAATCCGATCCGTAGTTGGATTAGGGGAAATGATAACGAAATCCTCAGGGAGAATTTCTGTATTAGGCGTTTCCAAAACACAACCCAAATCAGGTGGATTCAATTCCAAGGGATCACCCGCCACTAAATCCAAAAAAGCCAATCCCGGATAATCCGGTGTATATCTATGCGCTTGGAAAACCGCGCTGCCCGTAGTTTGTGTAGTGGAACCTGCTTCAATGGGGAATCCGTCAAAAACGGGATTGACGTATTCCCAAACGATTTCCTTGTCTTCGGTTACTTCGAAAATTCTTCCGTCCAATCCTTCGCAGATTAACGTATTTCCGTTCCTTAATCTTGCCGTTCCTGAAATCCTGACGGACCAAAATTCGAAAGGATCGGGATCCGCTTGGTAAGTCCATTCCGGCATGGTGGGTTGCTGATCCATTGGGGCATAACTTCCGTCAGGGTTTAAAACCGGACGGAAAACATCCACGGTTGAATAATCACCTTCCGGACGCGTAGGGCCATTGTTGTAAACCGTAATACCGCCTTCGCCGGGAAATCCGGTTTCTATCCACCTGGCATCGTGCTGCCGGTAAAGACTACGATCCTCATCCGTGCCACCATCAAAGCTTTCCGGGTTTCCAATACGGCATAGGATTTCACCGCCTTTTCCGCTGTTCCCGCCTTGGCTGGTAGCTGCCTCTGCTGTAGTTGTGGAATGATCGATAATCCAAAACTCGCTCACCGCCCTCGCACTAACGATAATTTCATCTCTTTCCGCATTGTAATCAATACTGTTGAAGTGTAACCAATCTTGCGGGATGTTTGCGGAGTGGTTCAGTTTGATTTTTCCGGGATTCTCGGAAGGCTCCCCGAAGTTAGGCAAGGAATTATCCAGATTTTGAACGGTATGCTCCCAAGAACGCCATTCCCAAACCGTGTTGATTTGGTCGGAACCAATAATTTCCCATTCCATGATTTTTTCTACCAATAATCCTTGCTCCGCAATTAGATTAGCGGGCATTCCTGCGGCAATGGCATCCGTTTCGGAAATTAATTCCCAAGCAAGTACCAATAGGTTTCCGTTGGGTAAAACTTCCACGTCATGATGCAATCGGAAATTAGCGTCCGAGAGTTGGTACGACCAAACCAAGCTACCGTCAGGGGCGATGATTTCGAGCAAACCACCGGCACCGCCACCCTCAAGTACAAAGCTGTCGGGTTGTCCGGTCCTTAGGAGGTTCCCGTTCTCCATCAGGTAGGTGTTTAGTCCCGTCCTGGTACTTCCTTCCCATTGGTAAACTAGCTCCCCGCAATTGTTGATGAGGTAGGATTTGGTATCCGAATTCGGGCTAAGAAGGATATAACCTTCCTCTGCTTTAGTCAGGTCAAAATCAATTAAACCAAAATTTTGCCCGTACGCCAAAAAGGAAACGAACAGTGCCGCAAGTGTAAACGTTCTTTTCATATCGTAAATTTACGTTACTTGAGTGTTATGCGAGAAAAAGCAAGGGTAAGTTGAATGACGAATGCATTCTTTTCCTGATATTTCACGCTATTTGCTTCCCCATCCAACTCGAGTTCCTTTATTAAAAACGAAAAACCAATCCATGAAAGCTGCCTTCATCGTAAAGCACGGAACCGCTGAAAAAGCCTTTGAAATCCGGGAAACGGAAAAGCCTTCCGTTTCCGAAGGGGAAGTAGGTATCAAAGTGGAAGTATTCGGCTTGAATTATGCGGACGTAATGGCGCGTTTAGGGCTTTATCCGGATGCACCGCCTTTGCCCTCCTTGGTGGGTTATGAAGTAGTAGGAAAGATTACCGAATTGGGTGCGGGCGTAGACCATTTAGCTTTAGGGGATAGGGTAGTGGCAATGACCCGTTTTGGTGGTTATGCCGAGTTTGCCATAACCGATGCACGTGCCGCAGCCAAGATTCCCGAGGACATGGACGCGGGTGAAGCCGCGGCTCTAGCTACCCAATACGGGACGGCGTATTTCGCGGCGGAGGAAATGGTGCGTTTACACGAAGGGGATAAAGTCCTCATTCATGCTGCCGCCGGCGGTGTAGGAACGGCATTGACCCAAATAGCCAAGCATAGGGGCTGTGAAATTTTTGGGACGGCAGGCTCCGATGAAAAATTGGATTACCTGAAAAACCAAGGGGTTCATCATCCCATTAATTATCGTAAGGATGATTTCGAAACGGTGATAAAGGAAATCGTCGGGGATGAAGGTTTGGATGTGGTGTTTGATTCCGTTGGCGGGGATTACTTCAAAAAAGGAATGAGGCTCCTTGGTTCCGGCGGAAGATTCGTAGGTTACGGTGCCGCTAGAATGACCGATGCCAAGAACTTTTTCCAAAAAGCCAAGGTAGGCTTGGGTTTTGGTTTCATGTCCCCGATTTCCACCATTTCAACATCCAAAGCGGTAATCGGGGTAAATATGCTCCGTATTGCGGATAACCGTCCCTTGGTAATTCAAAGGTGCCTAAACGCCGTAGTTGATTGGACGGATAAGGGGATATTAAAACCCGTTGTCGGTGGCAGGTTCTCCTTGGAGCAAATCGGGGAGGCGCATGCCTTTTTGCAATCCCGTAAATCAATGGGGAAAATCGTTATTGAACTGAAATAATGTATTAAAAAATGGAAGCGACTATCGCAACTCAAACACCCCTGTACAAGACTTTGGAAATGGTGCTCCTATTTGTGGGAGTCCCCTTGGTTCTGGTTTCACCCCTTCCTATTCCCGCTAGGTTAGGTATTGGGTTGGTGGCAGTGATTTATGCTGTTATAGTAATGTATCGAATGGGCTTGTTCCGCAGGGCGGATTTATTTAAAATTGATTTTAAGACGGGCGCAAAAGATGTGCTATTGCGTTTCATCTTATTAGCCGTTGTTACTACGGCAATGATGTTTTATCTCGATCCGGAAAACCTTTTTATTGTCCCAAGAAAAAGCCTTGCGCTTTGGGTTTTTATCCTGTTTGTTTATACCATTCTTTCCGTATTCCCGCAAGAGTTGTTGTACCGGACGTTTTTCATGAATCGCTATTCCGATATCCTAATAAATAAATGGGTGATGATATTGGTAAATGCGGCATTGTTTTCCTTTTGCCACATTATTTTTAATCATTACCTCGTGTATATTTTTACGTTCTTAGGAGGGATACTATTTGCGATGACCTACCGAAAAACCCGCTCCTTCGTTTTTGTATCTTTTGAGCACGCTTTGTACGGGCTTTGGTTGTTTACCGTTGGGATGGGGGAGATGCTTGCTTTCCCGATGCCGGGTTAATACCGGATTCCGTAACTCCCGCTTTCGCTTTTTTTTCCTCATGAATTATTTTTAAAGAAATTCCACTCACTTTTTTCATGGTTTCACTCTATATGAATACCTGCCTTTCTTAATGGAGTCAAGGTAGGGTATTAGGGGCATCTCTAAAGACCAAAATCGGACATGCTCTAATATCGAAAATGAGTGAAATATGAAATGTGATTTTCTTTACGTTTGGGTGGCTTTAATCCTATGCTTACCTTTTTCATTGTTGGCGGAAAACGGGCCCGGAGGTATCGGGAATACCGACGGGAATACGAACTTAACCCTATGGCTGAAGGCTTCCGGTCTTATTGAGACCTTACATCACGGTAGCCCGGTAGGTAAATGGACGGATTTGTCAGGCAAGGGGAATAACTTATTGGCGCTCACCCCTGATCTTCCCAAACTTAATACGAATGTTCCCGGTGGTTTTATAGGAGTTGATTTTAATGGCAACCAATGGCTGCAAACCCCGGTGCCCATGAATGATTTTAACCTAGGGGAAGCCACTGTTTTCATGGTGATGGCAGGTAGCCATTCGGGGGCGCTTGCCGCTTTGGCACCTGCATCCGCGGGGGATGAGATGCTATTGTACGATTATAATATGATCCACCTCTCCACCGAAACGGATACCGAAACCCTAATGCACCCGTGTATCGAAGAGATTCCGTCTCATGGGCGACGCGTCATTTGTGCCCAATTCGGGCAAGGTTTGAATGATATGCAATATTTCGTAAATGGTGCCGCTTCGGGTTTAGATACTCAAACGGAAGGGAATCCCGTGCCTTTCGGCAATAGTGAAAGAAGGTTTACCCTAGGTCAACGAGATTTGTTTTTGCCGGAGGATTTTTTGGAAGGGACCGTCCTTGAAATCATTGTTTACAATGATATTTTAACCGAGGAGGAAAGACGTGCCGTTGAGGAATATATTAGATGCGAGTACGCTATTCCATCAGCAAGTAAATGCATGGACTTCACGCAGGAGCCTTGTGAAAATAC
>JAHDDF010000335.1 GCA_020629475.1 Saprospiraceae bacterium | reverse complement strand
ATTCTCCGGTTTGAGGACACTTAGAATCAAGGAAACCGATAGAATTTCCGCGCTTAGAATAGAGCTGGAAAAAGTAGGCGTGGAGGTAGAGGAATTAGGCGATGAGGGAATGATTGTTTCAGGTAAAGCCTCCTTGGAAATACCACGTTTCGCTACCTACGAGGACCACCGTATGGCAATGGCTTTCGCGCCCTTGGCGCTCCTAGGGGAAGTTGAGGTGGAAGAGCCGGATGTAGTGGTGAAATCCTATCCTTCTTATTGGGATGATTTGGGGGTGTTGGGGTTGAAATAAAAAAATGCCCTTGGGATATATCATAAATCCCAAGGGCATTTTTTGTAGGAAAGAAAATCAATCCATCTGTCCCGCAAAAATTATGTGTACAAGTTGATCCGTAATGGGTAAGCCTAATTCCGGAATCTCGAAATCAATTGTCCCTTGTATAAAACCGGTTACCAATGAGCCACTTGATGTTCCTTCGTATTCAACAATATTGAAGGGGTCAAAAGTACAGGGGTTATCCAAGGGCGTGCAATAGGATATTACGGAAACAGGAGTGCCTACGGGAGAATTTAGGTTGTCCGCACTATCCATATACATTCGAAGCCATACTTGGGAACTTGTCCTGAAACCTTCAGCGGTGCCCAAGAAACCTACGGTTACGTTTGAGTTTGTACCGAAATCACAATTTATGATCGTGGAATCACCCGCCGGATAATAAATCATGGAAGTAATTTCATAACGGTTACCGGAACCGAATAAGCCACTTGAGTCAACTTCAATGAAAACCAAGGAATCCATTGCCATTCCGGGTATTTCCGTTACTTCATCACAAAGACTTACCGTGCCTAGGTTTACATTGTCGCCGGCTATGAAATTTTGGGAATCGCCAAAGCTAAATTCACTATCGAAGAAGGCTACCTCAATTGGTGCACCATCTTGGCAGGAGATGTAACTGATATCGAAACTGCCGTCTTCACTAAAGTAATGGGTGAAGGTTCCGTTTTCATTTAAGTAAATACTTCCGTTCGAGATGTTATTGCCGTCGCAATCTACCATGGTGCCTGAAATGCTGAACTCGAATTCAGGGAAAGCATCCACGTTGATGATCATGGAGGCATCCTCGCTAAAGGGTCCGATTTGCTCGGTATGGATTACGCCGCCGCAGGCATCATATACGCTTAACTGAAGTAGTTCCTCCTTGGGGACGGCACCTTGAAACTGACCGTTAGAATTGGTAATACCCCAACCTGCTCCGGCACCGTTCACCACTTCTATCCCAACCAATAATCCGTCCGCGGGTGTTTCCGTGCCGTAGAATACCGTTCCTGAAAGTTCAATGAATAAATGCGGGACATCGCAATTCCAAAAGGAGAAATGGGAAACGCTACCCACGTAAGTATCTCCTTGTAAAACGGCTTCGCCTTCTTCTTTCCAGATGCCTTCCGACTCATCGAAATACCACAAGGGGATAGTGGAAGGAGCGGAGCTCATTAGCTCGGCAGGAACGGGGAATGTAAGTTCCGCCATTTTTCCGTCGGCAAGGTTGAGTTCATTGCCGGCTTGATCACGCAATTCTACCGCCATCATTCCATAAGTGGCAAGGGCTACGTAATTATCATCCGTACGCAAACCGGTGAGGTCTCCGGGCATGATGGAATTGATGTTGTCCGCCGTAGGATCTAACCATACCGAGTTTACCTCAACGGTACCTGAATATGGATTACCTGATTCATCAATGAAGGCATTTTCAGGGAAATTGATTTTAATACCGTCCGCGTTTTGGAGAAGACCACCTTGGGCGGAATTAACCGTACCGATTACCTCCATTTCCATGAGTTCTATTTCCACGCGGGAAAGAGCATCCGCCTGGGGATAAAACCTTCTGGAGCCTTGGAAATAACCGTCCTTTTCCACGGAAATGAACGTTCCGTTGGCATTGAGGGAAACATCATTGAATTGGAAAAGACCGAATTCATTGGTAAGCATGGTTTGCCCATAAAAATTAACCGTGGCATCCATTACGGGATTTCCTTCCGTATCCATGACCCGACCGTTAACGCTTCCTTGGACGTTTTCGGGTTGAGGGAATGTGTTGAAGTCGGTTGTTCCGGGTAGGTTGTCCTCCTTGCAGGAGAAGAGAAGAAGGGTGAAAAAAACGAGGGAGTAGGCAATTCGTTTCATTGGGAAAAATTTACATTCGGTAATGTGTTCTTATCTAAATATATCAATATCAACCCAAAAGGTTGTCTAATGAAAACGCTCATTCAGCGATTTGCTGAATGAGCGTCAAAATTGGAACCGTAAAATTCCTAGTATTTAATCTACGATGTTGATTTCAGCTGCTTGAAGTACGTTTTTCGAAGCACCCGTCATGTGTACGAAAGCGATGATGTTACACTTGTTTACGTCCCATTCCTGAGGGATGGTCATGGAGAAAGTTTCGCTTCCCGTACTCGCGATTTGAGTTTCGCCGGTGTAGGGGCGTCCGTCAAAATTGGTCATCATACCGCGTAAAGCATGCTTGTGCTTGTATTCGTAATCCTTGCCGTCAGGGGTAAGTTGCACATCCGTAACGTCATCTTCGGTAATCATCACGGAAACACCAAGTGCCTCGTTTACGCTTTCGTTGAATTGTAAACCTACGGTCACGCCCAACTGGCGGGAGGTCTCGTTCCAAGTTTTACTAACATCCACGTTTACCTTGGGCGCCTCTAATTTATCAAGGGCGATGTATCCCGCCCACTTGTCCTTTCCTAGGATGGTTTGCGTTTCGGAATCGAATAAGGTACGGTTGATGGTAGCCGCAGGATAACCGATAGCGGAACCCAACATAGCCTCGATAGCCGCACCTTCGGATGTCCTGAAATCGATGTTGCTATCATTATAAGGATCAGCAAAAAAGCCGGAGTGGATGGAAACCGCAATCAAATCCTCGCCGTGGATGGCAAGTAATTCCTCGATTTTTTCACTCCCTTCCGGGCAATTCACGCAGCGTACACCGGTAAATTCCTCAATCAATACCCTACGGTTTTGGACACCGTCGCCGCCGCCTGTTCCGGTGGAATTGATATTGGGCCCAATCTCCGTACAAGAGAGGATAAATAAGGGTAAAAACAAGAGGGGAAGAATCGCCTTTTTCATGATAATTAAGTCTTGAATCTAATCTTTAAACGTTCGGGTTCCGTAAATGTAAATAAAAAGCGCCTAGCAAGCCGGCATTTTTCCCAAAGCCCGACAAAGTCTATATCTTGTGTCTTCATTTTGCTATTTGGATGTTAGTTGAATAAAGCGAAATCTAACGTCTAACATCTAACGTCTAACATCTGTTGAAGAAAGAAGACCCAAAGGATATCGATAACAACGACGAGCGCATGCGCAAGTGGCGGCTCATCCTAGGCAAAGGTGCCGATCCTGAATCCGAAGTGATGTTGGAGGAGGAAGAGGAAGGCATGGATCAAACCTTGGATTCCTTGTACGATGACGAGCGCAAAGGTGGCTTGGGGCAATCATCCCCTTCCATCAACCGGTGGTTGGGTGATATCCGTAAGTATTTTCCTTCCACGATGGTTCAAATCATGCAAAAGGATGCTTTGGACAGGCTAGGGATGAAGGAAATGCTCCTTGAACCCGAAATGCTGGAATCCGTGGAGGCTGATCCCGAATTGGTAGGGACTTTACTTTCCTTGAACAAGGTGATGCCCAATAAAACCCGCGAAACGGCAAGGCGTGTAGTGGGAAAGGTGGTGTACGAATTACAGCGCAAGTTGGAAAACCCCATGCGCGAGGCGGTAGAAGGCGCCTTGAACCGTGCGGTAAAAAACCGCCGTCCTAAGCTGAACGAAATTGATTGGCACCGTACCATCCGTGCTAATATGAAGCATTACCAAGCGGAGTATAAAACCATTATTCCCGAGAATCTCCACGGCTACGGCAAGAAAGGCCGCTCCTTGAAAACGGTGGTGCTTTTGGTGGATCAATCCGGTTCCATGGCGTCTAGTTTGGTATATGCCGGCGTATTTGGTGCGGTGATGGCTTCCTTGCCTTCCGTGAAAACGCATATGGTGGTGTTTGATACTTCCGTAGCGGATTTAACGGCGGAACTCACCGATCCCGTTGAGCTTCTTTTCGGGACGCAATTGGGTGGTGGTACGGATATTAATAAAGCCTTGGGTTACGCGGATAAAATCATAGACCGCCCGGCGGAAACCATCCTCATCCTCATCTCCGATTTATACGAGGGCGGCAATGAACGCGAAATGCTAAAACGCGCCGCTAAACTCAAGCGGGACGGCGTGAATTTTATTACCCTCCTTGCCCTCTCCGATGAAGGCTCCCCGGGCTATGATAAGGGCATTGCCCAAAAATATGCCGCCTTGGATATCCCTTCTTTTGCTTGTACCCCGGAACAGTTTCCGGATTTAATGGCTGCGGCTTTGAAGAAGGAGGATATTAAGGGATGGATGGGGCGGAATGGGGTTGTGGGGAAGTGATGGTTGTCAGGTCTTGAAACTAGAGATTTTGGTCAGTCGTTGCAAACGGCTGACATTAGGGATCGGGTTAATATTCTAGTTGTTTTTTTTGATAGTAAATTTATATCCCCCAATATCATTACGCTTATCATATCGGTAA
>JAHDDF010000334.1 GCA_020629475.1 Saprospiraceae bacterium | reverse complement strand
GTCAAATGCATCAAGCTGAGATAGCAACACGATTGCCTATCAGAGCCAAGAATTACCCGTTCAATTTATTGTAATCCGCAAGGAATTTCTCCAGACCGATATCGGTAAGGGGATGCTTGAACAAACCCTCGATGGTTTTCAAGGGACAAGTAACCACGTCGGCACCCGCCATGGCACAATCCTTAATGTGCTTGGAGGTACGGATGGAAGCCGCTAGAACCTCCGTCGCAAAACCGTAGTTGGCGTAAATTTCAACGATTTCATAGATCAAGTCCATACCGTCCCAATTGGTATCGTCAATCCTTCCGATGAAAGGGGAAACGTAGGTCGCGCCTGCCTTAGCGGCAAGGATGGCTTGGGCAGAGGAGAAAACCAATGTACAATTCGTACGGATACCCATTTCGGTAAATTTGGAAATGGCTTTAACCCCCTCACGGATCATAGGAACTTTCACCACGATATTCGGGGCAATTTCCGCTAATTCTTGACCTTCACGGATAATACCTTCGAATTCAGTGGAAATTACCTCGGCACTAACGTCACCGTCAACCATTTTAGCGATAGCGGCATAGTGCCTAAGGATATTATCCTTTCCGGCAATGCCTTCTTTTGCCATTAGGGAAGGGTTGGTGGTAACACCGTCAAGAATACCCATGTCGGCTGCTTCGCGGATTTGCTCAAGGTTTGCCGTATCAATGAAGAACTTCATAAGGAAATGGAATTGTGATTTTCTTTAATGGGCGCAAAGATAGGAAAAGGAGGGATTGGAAATACTACCAAGGGAAGGAAATAAAAAAAGGGTGAAAATCATATCGCGCCGCTACAACCTCTTATCCTTGCTTCCGTTAAGACCTGGGGAATTCAGAGGGAGCTAGCCGTATGACCTCACCCGACTGCAAAGATACGCTTATTGCCGTATTCTTTCCAAGAATGATTGAAAATAATTTAATCTAAATCGATTCAAGAAAATCATGGAGGGAAGCATTCCTATATCTTAAATGAAGGCATAAGGGAGGATTTCTTTTGGAAACTCCTTGAATAAACGGGAATCTTAAATTGTGGAAGGGTGTGTTAAAATTTTCGGTATTCCTTTCGGATCCGACTTACGATACATCTTTCTTCATTGAAAAACTTCCAAGTTTAAATGTCCCGTACGCTAAAATTTTTTACTTTACCGTTCTAGCATTACGACAAATGAAGAGAACCATATATTTTATCAGGCACGCAAAGTCCAGTTGGAAGGATTTATCATTGGGCGATCATGAACGTCCCTTAAACAAAAGGGGCTTAAGGGACGCTCCTTTTATGGCTGCCATGTTACGTGCCAAGGAGGGAATTCCCGATAAATTGATTTCCTCTTCGGCAAACCGGGCATTAACTACGGCGGAATTTTTTGCTAGGGCTTTTGGAATACCCGAGAACGAGATTGAAGTGGAACGGCAATTGTACCTTACGGATGCGGGGACTCTTTTTCAAAGAATTTCGACCTTGGATGACGCCTTGGAAAAGGTTTGTTTTTTTGGTCATAACCCTACACAAACCGATATCGCCAATACTTTTTCGGACGCGTACATTCCGAACGTACCGACTTGCGGAATTCTAAAGGTGGAATTTACCCTTGATTCTTGGTCGAATTTTTCAAAAGACAAGGGACGTTTGGTTGATTTTCATTTTCCCAAGCAATACTTTGACTAGATAAAAGACAAGAAATGGCAGAAAAGGAAATAGAGGAAATAAAAAATGATGAATCTTCGATGCCCCTCATCCATAGGGACATCAGTTGGTTATCTTTTAATCACAGGGTATTGCAAGAGGCGAAGGATCACTCGGTCCCCCTTTTGGAGCGCCTGAAATTCCTTGCCATTTATTCCTCCAATTTAGATGAGTTTTTTAGGGTTAGGGTGGCGCACCACCGGAATTTGATGCGGGTAGGTAAGAAAACCAAAAAGAAACTTGAGTTTTCCCCTAAGCAAATCATCAAACGGATTTCCCAGACCGTTGATAAGCAGCAAGAGGAATTCTCCAGAATCTTCACGGAGGAAATCGTTCCCGAGTTAAGAATTCACGGAGTGAGGATTTTACGCCGCTTAGACTTGAACCGGGAACAAAAGGATTGGGTGGAGGATTATTTTAATAATCATTTACTTCCCTTCGTTCAACCCGTACTCTTGGTGAACGGCATGGTTCGTCCATTCTTGAATAATGCGGAATTGTACCTTGCCATCCTTATTATTCCCAAAGATAACCCCAAGAGGGAGCAAGAATACGCCATCGTAAAAGTTCCTTCTGATTATTCTCCTCGTTTTGTTGAAATTCCTTCCCAAGAGGATGGTCATGACATCATCATTCTGGATGATATTGTCCGGCATAACGTTTCGAAGTTATTCCCGGGATATAACATTATAGATACCTTTTCCATAAAATTGACCCGGGATGCGGAATTGTATTTGGATGATGAATTCCAAGGTGATCTTGTAGCAAAAATCAAGAAAAGTCTTAGTAAAAGGGATGTAGGTCCCGCTTCCCGTTTCGTATACGACGGGGAAATGCCACAGGGCTTATTGAAATACCTCATGGCGACCTTTGAATTGGAAAAAGCGGATATCCTGAAGGAAGGACGCTACCATAATAATTTCGACTTTTTCAAATTCCCTGATTTCGGGATGGATTATCTCCTGAATAAACCGATGCCGCCTCTAGCCGTGGAGGAGTTGGAATTAGCGGATGATTTCTTTGGTAAACTGGAGGAAAGGGATCACATGATTCATGTCCCGTACCAGTCCTATGAAAGCGTGATCCGCTTTTTCGAGGACGCGGCGGTTGACCCTACCGTAACCCACATAAAAATCGTTCAATATCGGGTAGCTAAAAAATCCCGGATAATGAATGCCTTAATGGAGGCGGTCGAAAACGGGAAACAGGTAACCGTGTTCGTGGAAGTAAAAGCCCGCTTTGACGAGGAGGCTAACCTGGAGTGGGGTGAAAAATTGGAAAAGGCGGGCGTAAATGTCTGTTATTCTTTTCCGGGGTTAAAAGTGCACTCCAAGTTGGGATTGGTTAGGAAAGAAACGGAAGTTGGTCCCAAACTGTACTGCTATCTAGCAACGGGTAATTTCCATGAGGGCACGGCACGGATTTATTCGGATTTCGGGGTGTTTACCACCAAGGACGAGATTTGCTTTGAGGTAGCCCGTATCTTTAATTTCTTGGAAACGGTAAAATTGCCCCATGTGGAATTCGAGCATCTCTTGGTAGGGCAGTTTAATTTAAGGTCGGCTTTGACTGAAAAAATTAATCGTGAAATCAGGAACTCCTTATTAGGTAGGCCCGCTAGGCTTATTCTCAAAATGAATAGCCTGGAGGACCAAGAAATGATCAAGAAATTATACGATGCCTCCAGAGCGGGGGTCAAGATAGATTTAATCGTTAGGGGGATTTGTTGCCTGGTGCCCGGGGTCCCCGGTTGGAGTGAGAATATCCGGGTAATTTCCATCGTGGATAGGTTCCTGGAACACGCCAGGATATTTTACTTCGAGAATGAAGGAAATTACGAAGTGTATCTTTCTTCCGCTGATTTTATGAGGAGAAACTTGAGTTATCGTATAGAAACCACCTTCCCGGTATTGGATAATGAACTAAGGGAGGAGTTAAAATCTTTCCTTGAATTGCAATTGTCCGATAACGTGAAGGCAAGAATTATCGATAAGGCATTAACCAATGATTATTGCCAAGCATCCGAGGAAGTATCCATCCGGGCACAAGTAGAGGCGTATTTCCGCCTTAGACGGAAAATTGACGGTGTAAAAGTTTAAAATCACCTTCCGGAATAAGCAAACCTGCATTTCTTACCGTTTCTTTGATGTCCGATCATGAAGAAACTCGATAAACTATTGGCTACGGGTTTTATCCCGCCCTTTTTCGTAGGGTTCGGTGTGGTGATGTTTATCCTCACCATGCAGCAGATGTGGAAATTTATCGATGATATCATCGGTAAGGGAGCGAGCACCTTCATGATTATTGAGTTTATCCTTTACCTCTCCGTCGTACTTATTGCCTTGGCGTTGCCTGCGGCAATCCTCCTGAGTTCCATTATGGTCATGGGGAATTACTCCGAGAGGTACGAACTAACCTCCATGAAATCCGCCGGGATGTCCCTGATGCGTGTCTTGGCGCCCTTGATTGTGGTTTGTTCGTTAATCGGTGTTTTCTCCTTCGTTTGTTCCAACAATATCGTTCCCGTAGCGATGCTGAAATTCAAGACCCGGCTCTTTAATTTCAAGCATCAGAAACTCGCGCTTAGCTTGGAGGAACAAGTATTTAATGATGATTTCCGGAACTTTGTAATCCGTATGGATAAACGGGATGACGAAACGGGCGTCATGTCGGGCATCATGATGTATGATCATTCCTCCGAGAACCGGAACCGGGCAAAAATCATAATGGCGGATTCCGCCTACATGGATTCCGAGTCCGATGAGCGGTATCTCATCATGACGCTCAAGGAAGGGCGCCAATATCAAGAAATGGAGGAAGAGAAGGGTAGGTCAAGGGATTTACCCCGGAAGTACCCTTATATGAGGTTAACCTTCTCCGAACTGGAGAAATACCTCGATATGAAGGAGTTCGAGATGCGCGACGTGGACGAGGAAAT
>JAHDDF010000333.1 GCA_020629475.1 Saprospiraceae bacterium | reverse complement strand
CAATTACGAATGTAACCACAAGTTAAAATCGCTACTTCGTAATTCAATCATTCGTAATTGACAATTGACCCATTTATAATTGAAAAAATCAAATCATTGATCCATCAAAAGAAAGCGGGAGCAAGGAACGTGCGGATTCCAATTCATAAACGGCACCGACCTCGCCTCTCAATAATATTTGAAACGGATCTTTCTGCCGTTCCTCAAATTCAAGGAGCGTTTGGCGGCAAGCTCCACAAGGCGAAACCGGGAAATCAATCACTTTATTTGCGCTTTTAATTGTAATAGCCATTTTTTTAATGGCAACACCAGGGAATCTAGCCGAAATACTAGAAAGAACCACCATTTCAGCACAGAGGCACATCGGATAAGCACCATTCTCTTGATTGGCACCTGAAACAATCTCTCCATTTTCAAGTAAAGCAGCGGCGCCAACTTGAAATTTAGAATATGGAGAATAAGATTTTTTCAACGCAAGAACCGCCTCGTTCATTAAACCGAGATTTTCATCACCCATCTCTTCCTCCGTCTCAAAAACCTTTACCGTAGTTCCAATCGTAATGTTACGCATGATGTTTATCTGATATCAAAAAGCCAATGCGGTTAAAAAAGTAATCACCCCACGTAAATTTAACCGTTCAAAAATAGGCGGAAGGGTGAATTTATGTAAAATTGCACTTTCAAATGAAGACATGGCAGAAAAATTGCCTGTAAACCATCTGAACACAGGGAGAAAATCATGAAGAATATCCTCATAATCGGAGCGGGAAGATCCGCCTCAGCTTGTATAACCTATTGTTTAACAAAAGCGGAAAAGTACGGTTGGTTCATTACCGTGGCTGATGCCGATCCGAAACTTGCCGAAAGAAAAGTAAAAAACCATCCGCACGGAAGAGCGGCTTGGTTAGATGTCATGAAACCGAATGATCGAAAGGATCTCATCGGGCGCCATGATATCGTTATTTCCTTATTACCCGCACATCTGCACCTCATGGTAGCGCAGGATTGTATCAAGTTGAAAAAACACTTGGTAACTGCGTCATACGTTTCGCGGGAGATGTATAGACTAGGCGATGAAGCACGTGACGCTTCCCTCATCTTTATGGGGGAAATGGGGTTAGACCCAGGTATCGACCACATGAGCGCCATGAAACTCTTGAATGATATCCGATCCAAGGGTGGAAAAATCAAGTCCTTTAAATCCTATGCCGGTGGTCTTATCGCTCCTGAAAGTGACGACAACCCTTGGCACTACAAATTTACTTGGAACCCAAGGAATGTAGTCCTTGCCGGACAAGGCACTGCCCAATTCCTGGAAAACGGCAAGTACAAATACACCCCCTACTCACGATTATTCAGGGATTTTCATACGGTAGACATCCCCGGGATGGGGAAATACGAGGCCTATCCGAACCGGGATTCCCTTTTATACCGTGATGTTTACGGACTAAATAACATCCCTACCCTCCTCAGGGGAACACTGCGGCATGATGGCTTCTGTAAGGCGTGGCACGCATTGGTGAAAATTGGTTTGACAAACGGGAATTACCCCATCCATGACGCGGATAAAATCACATATCACGAGTGGATGAACGCTTACCTACCGGAAGGCCCGGGCTCGGTCAAAGAGCGTATGGCTAAATTCCTAAGTGAGGAAATTGATTCTCCCGTCATGGAGAAATTGGAATGGTTGGGCTTGTTCCGCAAGAAAAAAATCAACCTTCCTTCCGCAACACCCGCACTCATTCTAGAAAAATTATTGTTGGATAAGTGGACCCTGAAACCTGACGACAAGGACATGATTATCATGCAACACGAAATCGAATACGAGGGCAAGGCAGGTAAAATGCACCGCGTGGTTTCCAGTATGGTAATGAAAGGAAATGATTCCGATGATACCGCCATGTCCCGTTTGGTAGGATTACCCTTGGGGATTTTTGTTCGTTTAATCATTGACGGGAAAATCACGACTACCGGTGTAAATATTCCTGTAATGCCTGAAGTTTATCTTCCGGTATTAGAAGAATTGGAGGAATACGGCGTAGTGTTCAAGGAATTCGAAACGGAATTGTAAATTAAAACCGTCTCAAACTCAATTGGGTTTGAGACGGTTTACTTTTTCTTCAAGCTCCCTACAAAGGCATCCACCATTGTTTGGATGTAGGCTTCATCCCAGTCCGCCAGTGCCTCTTTAATCATTGGTTCCAAAGGCTTTTCCGCGTATTTCAAAAAATCCTTCCTGAGATATTTTTTCGTTTTTATGAAAACGGGACCGTGAACGGAAAGTAATTTCTTCAAATGCCTTTCGGCTCTTGGCAGAACGTCCCCCGTTTCAACGGATTCATCCACCAAGCCAATAGATAAAGCTTGGTCACTATTGAATAAACTTGCTTGTTGGACGGCTTTCCATGCCCGTTTCTCTCCTAGAACATATGTATAAATATCACAAAGCAATTCAGGCATTTGCATGGAGAACCTAAATTCATGCATACCGATGACGTGTTTTTCACCTTTTGCCATTACTCTATAATCCGCGCAACACGCAAGCATCGTTGCTCCTGCGGGTGCATATCCGGTAATGGCGCAAACGAAGGGCTTGGGGAATTTGATCATGGTTTGCAGCAAGCCCAAGTAATTATTCAAAAAATCTTCCGCTCCCTCAATTCCTCCTTGTAATAAGTTTACGATATCCAGCCCCGCGCTAAAGCAGTTATCCCTACCGGTTAAAATAATCCCCTTGGTTTTTTCATCCGCTTCAAGCAAATTAAAAACCTCTTTTAGCTCAAGTGCTAAGTTATTATCAATCGCATTCACCTTTCCGTTATCCAATTGGATAATGGAATAATTTTCTTTACGAATAAGAGTGAGCGTTTCAAAATTCATATGAAATAATTATTCCGTAAAATAATACGTTTCCATTTCCTCCCAAGGGTAGGTTCTCCCTTTTAGGGAATCTAAATTCCCGGAAGGATATGAATTAGAGGATTTGGAAATATGGTAAGAGGGAATGCCATTTAAAAACAATTGTAAATCTACGGAATCCCTCCCTAGCTTATTGAAGTAAAAATCGAATTCTTGTTGAGATAAAATATCCGGTTCAATACCTAAATTTTTTTCTTTTTTCTTCTTGACTCTTTCAGTCATTAAGGAAATCGTTTCTTGCTTAATATTTCGTTCCGTCTCCCATACCGGAAACCATTGTGTCCAAAACAAGAGGGAAAAAATCAGTCCACCGAAAATGATTCCGTTTCTAATAAGATTCTCTTTTTCACCGTACAATCCAACCAAGACTACTATTCCGCATATCCAAAGCGGCAAACCGGTTAATAAACCTTTATTAAACCCGACGCCCCCAAACCATTGGTACCCAAACATCATTAAAATCATGGCGGGAAAAAACGCAAGTACTACTTGAATAATCGTAAATGCCTTTACCAAGGGTTTATATGGGTAATTCGGCAAAGAATATGATTCTATTTGCTTGGCGGTCAATAATAAAAGCATAAAACCACCAAACCAGGAAAAACCTAATAATCCTGAAAATATTCCGGTTAATATTAAAAGACTAAACTCTTCTCCCTTTCGTAATCTAGAAAAAGATTGGACTAGACCTGCTACCCAAAATCCTATCCCTAATGTCAATAATAAAAATAACAACAAGAAAAAATAACCGACACCTCCCTTGGGCGAGAAAATAAATCCTTCAGGAAAAAAGGGTATTTGAAAAAATAAAAAAGTAAATATTAACGGAAGTATAGAGCTGAAAATTAAAACAGGAAGAACATTCTTTTTTTCCTTATGCATAATCCCTAGTCCCAACAAATTAACGGCAATAAATACCAAGGCGGAAAAAGGGCTTACAAATACCATTAAAACGATTAATGTACCAATCAATAATTGATTTACGATATTTGGCTTTTTTAGTTGAATGATGAGTTGTAAAAAAGTAATGAGTTGTAAGGAAAATAATACGATATCAGGAGTCCCCATTTTACCGATTAGGATAAAAGGAAAAGAGGTAGCCACCAATAAAATGGTCAATAAGGATGTCTTTCCGGAAAAAATATTTTTCCCTCGTTGATAAAAATAAAACAAGGTGAATACCATCAATATTAATGACGGAAATCTTAAGCCCCATTCAGTGATTCCAACCGTGGAAAAACCTCCCGCCCTAAAAATTCCATCCAAGGGGGAAACCTTATCTTCAAATACGGATAATATACCGTTCTTTAACACGGAGATGGCTTGTGCGGATGTTTGGTATTCCAAGCCAAACAAGGCGGCAAAATCGCTACCGAAGAAGAGGGCGATAATAAAGCCTAAAAAAACAAGTAACTGAAAAAATCTATTCTCACTCGTCACGGACATCGGTTTCCATTTATCCCACAAAAGTAAAAAGCCGCTTGAATTAATGGTTCAAGCGGCTTCCTTCTTTTTATTATTCCGGTTAACGATCCAACAAATCCCCCATTTTATCCGAAAGACTTTGGATAACCGTGGTTTGTTCCGTAATCGTCCTTTTCATTTCCTGCATCTCATCCCTCAACATAATCCTTATATTTTGGGGAGAAGGAAGAAAGGGGCTAATCTTTGCCCTCACGTACCATATCTCACGAATATCACTTACGTTCAAGGTATAAGGCTCGTAAAAGCTATTATCGGAACG
>JAHDDF010000332.1 GCA_020629475.1 Saprospiraceae bacterium | reverse complement strand
TCTTGGAAAGTCTTATATGAATTGGAAGCCGCATCATAGGTAATCCCTACGCTCAAGTAATTGCCCCAAACTGTACGCATTACCGGATCAGGCATCTCTTGCAACCAAGGGTTATCGGCGTACTGACCGCTACCCATGTTTACGGATTCGAACAAGCTGATTTCAACACCGGAACCAGCCGCCGATACTTTACCTGCCGCTGCTGCACCGTCACCCGCAAAAGCCGCACCCGCAGCTGTTTTAGGCGCGTGGAATACACCGTCATGCAAGCAAGAATCCCAGAAGGAACCAAAGGTCAAGAACTTACTTTGCTGAGGGAACATATCCGTTTCCCAAGCTTTACGCAAGTAATCCATGTATGGTTGCTCCGCCTTGGAATCCAAGTTGGGGCTATCCGCCCAAACCAATAAGGATTCTTCCGCTTGTCTTGTATTGAACAAAGGACGAATGGTAGGCTGAATCAAGCTGTAGTGACCACGCTTTGGTTCAACATCACCCCAAGACTCCAAGAAGTGGTTCGTAGGGACGATGAAATCACACATTTGTGCTGTCTCGTCCGGAACCTCCGCAAAGGAAATCTTTGTTTTAACCCCTGCCAAAGCCTTTTTGAAGGACTCGGAATCAGGAAGGTCAAAACAAGGGTTAGCTCCCATGAAGATAACAGCGTCAACACCGCTCATGCTCTTTGCCAATGCACGGATATCAGGATCCATACCTTGACGCTGAAGGGAAGCCTCGTTGAAATCTATAGTATTTCCGTAGTTGCCAAGAAGGTTGTTGATGGCATTTACTACGATTTGTACATTCTTATCGTTAGAACCGGAAACCACTAAGGATTTACCGGCTGCTTTCTGAAGTTCCTTCGCTAATTCCTTGATTGCCTTATCGGCTTTCGCATTCAATTTAGCGGAACCTCCACCTCCTAAAGCGGACAATAGGGCAACGGCCGCTGCTCCTTGCTCGGATGGCTTAATTTGGATACGGTTATCGGCATTGGTTCCTGTTAAGGACATACCGGATTCAACCACCACCAAACGGGACATGTCAGGATTGTCGGCGTTTACTTTCCTCTTGGTTACCCAATCAGCCGAGTACTCAACCGGGGAAATCCAAGTTCCAAGGAAATCGGCACCGATGGAAACCACTAAATCCGCTTTATCAAAGCGGTAATTCGGAATCACCGCATCACCGAAAGTCTCCTGATTCGCCATTAAGATAGCGGAAGAGGAAATCGGATCGTAAGAAACGACTTGCGTATTCGGGTATTTGGCAATGAACTCACCCATCACTTTTTTAGCGGTGGGGCTCATTACGGTTCCCGTAACAATCTTGATATTGGAACCTGCGGTAAGCTTACCCTTGATAGCGGCATCCGCCTCGTCCCAGGACAAACTTTTCCATGCATCACCGTCTTTGGTACGGGGACCGGGGAAACGAGCGGTGTTATACAAGCTCAAAACCGAAGCCTGAGCACGTGCGCTAGTACCTCCCTTCGTGATTGGTGAAGATGGGTTACCCTCAATCTTAATCGGACGTCCCTCACGGGTCTTCACCAAGATGGAGCAATAATCACCGCCGTTCACGAAAGACGTTGCGTAATAAGTCGCAACACCGGGAACGATGGAATCAGGTTTTACTACGTAAGGGATTGCCTTTTTTACGGGAATATCACAAGCGGCAACCGTAGCGGCACCTAAACCAAAGCCTAGGTACTTCAAGAAATCACGGCGGTTGGGCTTAGCTTCCTCAAGCGTTTTTTCATCCGCTAGGGCATCCACAACGGGTAACTCGTAGAACTCTTCATTTACGATGTCCTGTAAAACGGGATCATTCGTTTTGTCCTCCAAGCCAATCCAGATATCGTTACGCTGATCTTTCATCTCTTATTATTAGGGATGTTAAAGTCTGTTTCGTTCGTTTCTTATGGGTTCTATTAGTAGTGGCACTTCTGACACTCCAAACCACCGATTTCCTCAACGGTTACACCCGTTCGGTCACCTTCCTTAAGCTCCTTATGGTAGCGCTCGTAGGATTCGTAGTATGGATTATCCTTAAATGCTTTAACCTCTGTTTCCCTGTGGCAGTTGATACACCATCCCATAGATAATGGAGAGTACTGCTGAACCACTTCCATCTCCTCAACAGGACCGTGACAAGTCTGACATTCAACTTGTCCTACGGATACGTGCTGTGCGTGGTTGAAGTAAGCATGGTCAGGAAGGTTGTGGATACGGATCCACTCGATTTCCTTTTGCGCATGAGGCATGATGTTAGCCAATTGCAATTTAACCTCCTCCTCAACAACTTTATCCTTTGCTTCAGGATTTTTCTCACGGTACTGCGCCTCAACCCAAGCAGCAAATTCCTTTTCGATAGCCTCCTTTTCCATGGAATCGAAGTTTTCGAAGTACTTTCCGGTATTAGGATTGAATCCTGCGGAAGCGAAAATCTTTGTCAATTCCGCGGTTCCGTACTTGCTACCTGCCGTAATCGCGGCGTGGCAATTCATACAAGTATTTGTTGCCGGGATAACGGAATGCTTGGAACGACGTGCGCCGTCGTGGCAATATTGACAATCAATCTTATTGATACCCGCGTGAGTAACGTGGGAGAATTTGATGGGTTGCTCAGGTTGGTATCCTTGCTGACGACCCAAGGAGATTGCGTTATTCGCCGTGGTGTAACCACCAAGTACTACAAGCACGAAAAGTACAAAACCGATAACACGTGGGCTTAACAAGCTTTCCAGGATAGACTTGCCCGCTTTTCCTTCACCACCGTCCCTGATATCCGCCATGCGGTTCAAGTTGCTGACGATACGCATAAGGATAAAGGCAAGAATGCCGAGTACCGCAAGGAGCATTATATAAAAGGTGGTTCCCATTCCTGAAGAAGTAGCCTCAGTAGACCCCGCGCCACCTGTATTGGCAACAGTAGGAGCTCCTCCAATACTTCCGTCGGCAACACCATTTACATAAAGGATAATCCCTTCAATCTGCTCATCCGTAAGGTTGGGGAAATTATTCATGATTGAACCCCACTCATTCCAAAGCTCATTTGCACGAGGATGACCCGATGCAATTAACTTTTGTGAATTCCTTACCCATGAATACAAATCCTCTCTTGGGTAATCCGCCCATCTGTCTTCCAAGCCCGCAAGTGCAGGACCTGTAAGTTTAGACTTCATGTTTTTGGCGTGGCAATTGGCGCAATTCGCCTTAAATAGTGCCTTTCCTTCGTCAATTGAGGGCTCAGCATTCAAGCCGAAACCTAGAACGAGGAAGAAAACCGCCGCAAACAACTTACTTAGAATGTGCTTGTGCAACATATTGCTTTGATTTACAATAGCTTGTATCAAATGTCAGAAAACTGTCACATTTTCGTTGGCGCAAAGATAAAATTCGGTGCCTCTTTTAACAATACGGACTCCAACGAAAAAACTATTTAGAAATTCTCTAAATAAACTTAACAGATAATTAAGAAAGCACCTTGTCATAAAACATTCCCCGGTTTTGATACCCCATTGTATTTATGGAACACCAAAACATCGACTGAATCACAAACGTGAAGTAAGTGCCGGTAAAGAATGGAATTGTTCGGGAAGTAGAATTGCCAAGTGGTTTTCCGTCTTTTTTGTTAAGATGCCGCAAATGTACCCCGAGGGCATGAATTCCCCTAACGGATTGGCTAAAATTCATCATTAATTTTCATTCCCTCCCTAATTCATCAACGATTTCATTGGCTCCTTTGACAAAAAGCTCCAATTCCGGCAGGTAAACATCATAGGCAAGGAAATACGCAGTGGCTACCCTTCGCTTATAATCATCATCATTTAATGCGTAGTCCGTAAAATCCCCTATTCTTTTATCAAATATATACGGAGTCCACCAAGTATAATTTTCTTTCCAATGGGAATAATTCTCCTCGAAGTCCCTTGCTCGGAATTTATCATCCACATCTATTTCAAGCAATCTTTCGGAATAGAAAGAGACGATTTTACTACTTAAAGTATCAGTCGCATTAAAAGCCAGCAGTTGACGGTAGCCCCGCTCCTCAATTTTTATTTCAGGATAGCCCATGATTAAATAACCCAAACTCGGGTTTTTCTTGTAATCATCAAGACTTAAGGAATCATTGATGACCTTACCGTAAAAGGGTTTTTGCATAGCGTAGCCTTTCAGGACTACCTCGATTTCTTGTATATCCGAAACCAAATCCTCCTTGATGGTTTGGTGAATGTCCTTTAGTGCTAGTTTCTCCTTCCGCAATTCATTACAGTTATTTATTGAGACGGCAATTAAAATCCCGATTACCACTAAAGCTATCTCGCTAAAGGCATATTTTATATAGCCCCATAAACCGGGTTCCCTTTCCTTATTACTACGTATCAATCTCATGGTAGAGTAATTTATCCCTGATTCAAAACAAACCTTTCCGTCATCAAAATGGTCAATTCAACTCCCATTTTGTCCGTTTCAGCCATTTTCTTCTAACCTAGGGCTCTGATGAATCATAATTTAGCTCTAAATCAAAAATAGAAAGTATGGCAACGCAAATGAATGCTTCCGGTAACTTAATCAAAAATCGCCCAAATGGTTTCGTTCCGGGTAGGGACGTCCGGGTCAGAAGAACCAAAGCATGGCTTTATGATGCCCTTATTCTATTAAACAACGAAATGG
>JAHDDF010000331.1 GCA_020629475.1 Saprospiraceae bacterium | reverse complement strand
GACTTAAATCACATGAGAAAAAATGTAACCCACTAAAAAAAAGAACTAAAAGCATATTATTTTTCATATCATTTTTTTTCTGCAATTTTCCCAATTGAAACCCCTTCAATTGGTCTTCTGCGCCCAACCCTTGAGTTATGAGGAGGGGGGACACCTCTATGAGTCCCCTGATTTCCCTTTAATCGGTATACATTATTGGTAACAGTAAATCTTCCGCTTTTTTCAGCACCATGATTACCCCTTCCAATTGAAAGTGTTCTAGAACCATGATTGCATGCACTTTGACATTTTAATTGAACAGAAGATCTTCCCTCATTTGTTGTATTGACTCTTTGGGAATAAGAAATTGATTTTTTTATAAACTCACTATATTTAGCAGCTGCATGTATCTTCCCGCCAAAAAAACCTTTTGCCTCTGCAAGTTTTAAAAATTTCATCAAAGTAACATTTGCATTAACTGTTATACTTGGGGATATCTCTAACCCTCCACCAAAATCATTCGTTTCTCCTCCTGAAAAACTTGCACTTGTTGTTACAGTTTTTTCTTCTTCCTCCGCAAAAACATCAATATTAATATCAAAAGAACTAATATTTTCATTTGAGAACTTCCCCTTCCCTGTTATGGTTTTCGAGACATTTACATCAAAATCTACACTAAACTTTGTCCCGCCTCCTTTCATCTGATCAACAACCCTATAAGAATCATATTCCCACATTCTCGATTCAGAATTATATGTATACTTAAATTCTAGTTCAGAATTAACATAACTCCCATCAAAATGCTCAACATCAACATTTACTTTTGAGTATGCAACATTAGAATTAGGCTCCGGATCCGTCTCCGTCCTACCATCCGGATCAATAAACCGCATCGGATTATTCAACACATAGTGATAAGGAGAAAAGTCATGGTGGCGCTCGGCTAATGGGTCAATGACATTCCATCTTCCAATAGAAGCATCATACCACCGCGCCCCGTAATCATGCCAGCCAAGATCAAATTCATTGTTGAATTCCTTGCTGTTGTAGCTGTAGAGGTCAGGTGTACCGGTTTGGAGGGTTTCCAAGCCGTCCATTGCCATACCGAAGGGGTAGAAATGATTTTCTTGAAGGATTTCGTAGTCCTCGTCCGTGGTTTCGATGATACCGTTTCCGTTGAGGTCCGCGAAGGTGACGCGGGGGTTACCCAAGTGGTCGGTGATGCGGTATTCGTTGACGTATTTGCGCTCCTCGTAGGCGCCGTCCGTAAGGATACCGGCGGAATAGCTGTCCTTGGCTACCGTCCTACCCTCGGAGTGGTAGAGGATAGCGGGGTCGGTATCCTTGTATTCGATACCGCCTAGGTATTCCGTGGTGCTTATGGTGGTTCCGTTGTCCATTACGGTTTTGCGGAGTTTAATGCCTGCCGCATCGTACAAGATATGTATTTCCTTTCCGTTTTGGAAATTCATTTTTACGGGTAAATTCAGGTGGTTGTAGGAAACCGTCATGTCCTTGTTACGGTCTAGGGTCATGTTTCCGTTCGCATCGTACTCGTATTCAATGTTCAAGGAAGCATTGTCCTTGAAACCTTTGCTTACGTCACCCGCATCTTGCACGTTTTGCAATTGGTTGGAACCATTGTAATACGTGTAGGATAATTCATCAATAATATCCACTACACCCGTGGAAGCGGTGGTTTCCGGACCGAAACGCTTCAAGCCGGTGATGTTACCGTTTAAATCGTAGGAGATTTGCGGTACACCGTACATATTGGCGGAGTAGAACTGATCGGAATCATTTACCGCCTTGTAGGTGGCACGGGTCAAACGATCCAAATCATCGTAATCAAAACCGTAGACTTTCCTATCCTTCCCTTTTACGCGCCAAGCGGTCCAAGCGATATTTCCGTCAAAACGGGATACCGCGTTTACGCTAGGATTCGCTTCATCGTAAGCGATTTTTTGGGCAAAAATATCATAGGCATCCACATCCTTACTTTCAAATACGGATTGCCATTTTACCTTCGCTAATTCCAAGGTTTGCTCAAGAACCAAAGATCGTTTTTGGACATCCGTTACGTTCTTGGCATCTAACTCGGCATTCACGCGAGTTACCAATTCCTTAGTAGCTGAGGTATAATCTTCCGTAGTTTTGATTTCAACATCGGACATATCAACCGTGAAAGAGTCCGAGAGTTGATTAGCATTAGTTACCGTTCCGTTGGCATCCAAAATCGTTTTGGATTTCGTGGAAAATTTACTTAACGTCTTACCTTTCTCAATGACTTCGGATGTTTCCGTTACTCGAAGGCTCTTGTCAGTTGTCAAGGCATTTAAGTCAATATTGAATACGGAGCCTTTTACTTCCACAAGTTCCCCTTCGGATTCAAAGATGACACTTCTCACTCTATTTGTGGGCACCTCGATTTCATTGATGGAACGCAACCACCCGCGTTCATTATAGCGGTAATCTACGGATTGTAGGTAACGATATGCTTGAATACCTTCGTAATAACGACCGTCACGGTGTAGGTTCTTTTCTACTACCTGCCCCAATTCATTATAACGGGAAGCGGAAAGCGTCACCCAGGGATCATCATCCGTCTTTCGGAACACCTTGATCACTCTACCGGCATGGTCCAGAACAAATTCCTCCCGGATGACATGGTTTCTTTCCTCGCCTTCAATAAATGCCTTGTGTACACGGGATGTACGAAGCACACGCCCCGCGAAATCGTACTTGGAACCGGTGATGTCATGACCGCCGGTGTGGTTATCCGCTTCGGTCATTAATACCCTACCCTTTGCATCATAGTAGTTTACCGTGCGTAGGAATTCATTGCTTCCTTCGAAAACACGCACCTTGGAACCCGTAAGGGCACCACGGATACGCGCGGAAGAGCTAACCGGCAAGTTCAATCCTTGTCCGGAAAGGAGGCTGCTATTATAAATAGGATCGTCATTATCAACAGAGCCGTTTCCGTCGTAATCATAATTATCATAGTAACTAACGGAGAAAACAGTTTTTCCGTCAGTCGGGAACGCTTGGTTGGTATAACCGAATTCACCATTTGCGTCCTTGGTTTCATATAAAGGATTATCGGCAACCAAAACGGGTACGGAACCGGAATTATCGATATCCGCGTAGTTCATTTTATAGGTACCGGTTTCCATCGGACGACCAAGAATATCGTACTTGGTATACAAGAAATTATTTACCTGTGCTTGGTTCGGATCTTGGGTTAATACTACTTGGTCACGCTTGTCGTATACGATAACGGTACGTCCCGCATCAGGAAGGGTTTTAGCTACCAAACGAAGACGGTGGTCGTACTCGTAGGTATAAACTCGGTCAGTGTAATTGGCAATATTCCAATCACCGCTTTGCTTCATGGTTTCTACGGTTTCAGGCGGAATCACATTGGATAACATCCCGAAATCATTGTAGACGTTATAAGTATCCACGTACTTGATATTGGAGAAACCGTTTTGTGTTTCGGTCAATTGTCTTCTGATCAAAACCGTTCTTCCTTGCTTATCCGTGAAGGAGAAGGCAACGGAGTTGTTTTCGTCCGTACTCCTGGTTTTTGCCAATTCATTAGCCGCGAAGAATCCACCATTCCTGAAATCACGTACTTGGTCGGATGCTTCGTTCAGGAGATTTTCCGTAGTTACGGTATTACCTGCGTTCATTTCCCAAGACTCACCGGGAGCCGCCGCTTCCAAGGGGCGATTCAATGGAGATGCCTCGAATCTAGTTTCCGCGAAGGGAAACTGCGTTTCAGCAATGTATTCATCGGAATCCGTGTTGTGCGGATTATTTGCGTACCAAGCTATTTGAGCCCCTTCAGCATTGTCCAAGAAGGAACCGCCGGCAGTAGCCGTAAACGGAAGGAACTGCTTGGTCTGACGTCCTAAGTTGTCGTATACATTAAAGCTGATGATATCCTTTTTCAAGGGAGACGCCCCTACTTGGATTTGTTGTTGGGTACGTCCTAGACCATCCATGTAGGCTACGGTTTCGGATTTGTCCTTATCCTCAAGCGCGTTATAATCCAATAGGAAGGTATTCATATCGGTTAAGCCATCCACCAATACGTTTCTTACACGTACGGCGTTTTTACCTTCGGCGGAATCATAGGCGTAAGCATACTCATGGTGACGAACGATGTTACCATCCTTATCCGTTACGAATTCCAAGCGGTTGAATGCATCATAGTAATAGCTCGTTATATTACCGTTTACGTCCCCTTGGGCAATCATTTGACGGGTTACGGGATCATAGGAATAGGTTTCCATCATGGCATCCGCGGGATGTAGGCGGAGTTCATCGATCCAAGCACCTGTCGTAAGACCTACAATCTCGATTTCATCACCTGCATTTAGGGTAATTTCCTTTGACTTAAAAGTCCAATCCGGCTTTACCGCAGTACTCAAAAGGAAAGTACCGTTTCTTCTTACCCTCAAGGACTCCCCCTTGTAATAAAAAGCGATTAAGTACTTACCGGACTCTTGTACGGTAGTCGTAATTTTCCTTGAGGATGTTGGGCTAAACGCCTTATTACCTGATTTCCCGGAACCGTTTTGTCCCCAGCCACCATTGCCGTTCGGAATTTCCCAGCCGCCGTTTTCTTGGGCGGTTCCGTTTTCGGTTTCGAAGGAGGTGAAGCGGGTTTCGGTGGAGGTGGCGTTTATGATTTTGGCGGAAGGGAG
>JAHDDF010000013.1:24788-28009 GCA_020629475.1 Saprospiraceae bacterium | reverse complement strand
ACTATTTCTTCCCCGAATATTAATTATTTGTAAATTTACCGTCAATTCAGCCTTGGGTTAAGGAAATAAAAATCCTTATCATGCCATCGCAAACAAACGACGTAGCCACATGCTCGAGTTTTTCTCGATTGCTGACAATCCGGATAATCCTACCATTCTGACCATCCTCTTTACGGTGCTCTTCGCATTCGTATTGGGCGGGATGATAGTATTCACCTATGAACGTACCACCCGCGACGTAAACCGTCCCGAGCATTTTATGCAGGCTTTGGTATTGATTGCCATCGTAGCCGCTACCGTAATGCAAGCCATCGGGGATAGTTTGGCGAGAGGTTTAGGAATGTTGGGTGCCTTATCCATTATCCGTTTTAGGACCACGCTCCGTAATCCAAGGAATATCGTATTCATGTTTTCCTCCTTGGCGGCAGGAATTGCCTGCGGGGTATTCGGTTTCGTGATTGCTTTTGTGGGAACTACCGTCTTTTGTCTTGCCGCATTCCTTTTGCGCTTGACGCCCTTCTCCGTAAAACGGAACTTAACAGGAAAATTAACCTTCCTCCTACACGTGGATTCCAAGCAACTTCCCGAGGTGGAAAAAGTACTGAAAAGTTATTGCCGGAACTTCGTTTTGGTACGATATAGATTATTGACCGGAAGGAAACTCAACCAAATCCGCTACGAGTACCGGATAAAAATGGTCAAGGATACGGACGGTTCGGAATTGGCTTCCGCCTTGCTTAAGCTAGAAGGGCTATCCGGTATCCGGGTAGAGTTTAACGAAATAAACCCCGAGATTTAATCATCATGGCAAAAAGGAGAATCAAGTTTAGGTTCAACGTGCTCTACCTGATCATTCCGGCAGTGCTGTTCCTTTTGTGGCGCATGAATGCCAATTACGGCAGGCATACGGTGGTCTTCTTCGGCTTTGCTGAAAACAAAGACACGGAAATTAACCGTGATTTTTCATTGCAAATAAAAAAAGTACATGTTACACCCGGCACCTACGTAAAAGCCGGCGACTTGCTCCTTGAGGTATCCCGTTCGGATATAGAACCGGAAATCTCGGGTATCGAAAAAGACGTGGAATTCCTCAAGGCGGAAACCAGAAGGCTGGAAGCGGAATTACGCGGGGAATTAAGAGGCATCGAAGCCCGGAAGCAAGAAAAGCTAGCGGATATCGAAGCCAATATCCGGACCTTGGAAGCACAATTGGAATTGAACAAAAAATTGATGGGCGGTACGGAATCCGTCCAAGTATCCGAGGAACTTATCAAAAACTCCCCGGACGCCAAACGCATCCAAAGCCTGAGGGCAGAAAAAGCATTGATAGAGGAAACGGCAGCGGCGGATATCGCCCGTATCAATAACGAAATGGCGAACCTAGGAAAACCTTCCAAGGTCAAAATCGCCAAGATGGAAAACGAGAAGGAATTCTTGGAATCCCAAAAGGACCAGCTTTCCGTCCTTGCTCCTTCCGATGGATTAATCGGGAACGTGCATTGTAAGGAAGGTGAACATATCCGTGCTTTTACGTCCCTCATTTCATTTTACGAGGAGAATCCGACTTTGGTCAAGGCATACGTCAGGGAAAACCTGCTTGCCTATATCAATGTAGGAGACAGCATTGACATCAAGGCGGCGGCTAGACCGGAAAACCTTACCCGAGGGATGGTTACCGGTTTGGGTTCGCGTATCGTTGAGGTGCCGGAAAGGCTTCGCAAAATTCCCGAGCAAAAGACTTATGCCCGTGAGGTATTGATTAGCATTCCTTCAAGCAACACCTTCCTACAAAAAGAAAAGGTGGTGGTCGATATTTCCGATAACCCGAATATTCCCCAACCGTCCTTCTTTGATTTATTTTCCGCTGAGCGCGGCAAGGGACAAATTATCCAACAATGAGGTGGTTCGCATCCCTTCTTTTCTTGTTGACATGTATTTCCTCCCAAGCACAATCCTTGGTGGAAATCGGGGAATTCCTTTCCTCCGCCAAGGATACCGAAGCCTTGGAACGTTCCGACAAAATGATTTCCTTTTTAAGCAATAGCTTCCCCGGCATGCCTGCCTTGGACGAGGTGGAATTCCGTACGGAAACGGATGAATTCGATATCCTTCGGCAAGAATATTTGGTGCGTTTCGAGTTTAACTCCAAGAAATTAAGACAAGCACACGAGCAATACGCCTTCTCCGCCGTGGAACTGGAGCAACAGCGTAAAAAGGTCATGTTAGCGGCGGGCTTGAAAATCAGGTATCGCCATATCGTAGCTTACTTGGAAGCCAAGCGGAAATTGGAATTCCTGAAGAGTACCGTAATCGTAAGCCGGGATAAAATTAAGATGCTGGAAACCATGGCTCAAGTATCATCCAATTTCAGGTTGGAGGATCTCTTTAATGCCAAGGAGGACAAGCTGGAAATAGAGCGGGATATTTTTGAAGCGGAACAAGAATTAGCGGAAACGGAATGGTTGCTTGGAGACCTTTTCTTCACCGAGGAGCGAACGGCACTTTCCGAAGAACTCTTGGTTTCTTTTTCGACCATGGATTCCTTGATGCAGGAATGGTTTTACCTACCCGGCATCCATCCCGAAGTGCTAGTTGAGGAATCCCAATTAGCTCGGGTAGGATTGGAACGTGAAATAGATATCGCCGAAACCAAGCAGGTGCTTGAGTTCGTACAATTAAAATACGCGGCGAGAGGAAACCTGGAAACTTGGCGGGAATTCTCCTTGGGTGCGGGTATCCGTTTACCCATGAAAGGCTCCGCAAAAATCGACCTCTACGAGAATGAATTGGAACGCATAGAGGAGGAAGCGGAATTAATGGAAGCCCAAGAGGAACTTGCCGTTTTATTAAGAAGAACCTACCGGGAATGGCAAACCATTTACGAGAAGAGGAACTTCTTGGTTTCCCAAATCGCCGAATCGGAAAAAGAGTATTCACAGGAAAGATTGGGGCAAATCGCCGCCAAACGGCCCCTTGCGGTTTTAACCATCAAGGAAAGGACTTTTGATGCCAAGGAGGAACTTATGGAAACGGAAATCGAGCTTTTCGAGATATTCGTGGAAATGATGGATTTTGCGGGAAAACTATCGGAAGATCCGCTGTTAAATTACTTTTCCGCGGATTTATCGCCTATTCCGGCACCTTATTAAGATCATTGTCTTACATCTTACGTCCGAAGAAACATTCTAACTTCGGCATTTCCTATTTTTACCCAAGGACTA
>JAHDDF010000013.1:3946-24688 GCA_020629475.1 Saprospiraceae bacterium | reverse complement strand
ATAAACCATTTACCATGAGACGTATTCTTACCCTTTTACCCATTTTAATTTTATTGGCAACCGGGCTACGCGGACAAGGCCTCTACGATGTGGATAATATTACCACCGTGGAGATTTTCTTCGAGGAAGCCAATTGGGATGCCATTCTTGATGCTTACAAAGCGGACGGTAACGGAGAAAGGCTCCTCGCCGATGTTCGAATAAATAGTGTAGAATTCGATTCCGTGGGTGTTCGTTACAGGGGTAGCACTAGTTATGATCCTGCCAACGGGAAAAACCCTTTCAACATCAAGTTGAACCATATTAAGAACCATAATTTCCAAAGTTTTAGGACTTTAAAACTTTCCAACGGGCAGCAAGATCCTTCTTTCTTGAGGGAAGTCCTCTCCTATGAAATCGCGAGGGATTATATGGTGGCCCCCAAGTGTAATTACACCAAGGTCTTCGTTAACGGTTCCTACCACGGGATGTACGTTAGTACGGAAAATATCAACGGGGATTTCGGGGACAGATACCTTTTTGCGGATGACGATAATCCTAGGATTGAAGGGGACGCGAATAACCCTTCCAACCTACTTTTCCTAGGAACGGATTCCATCCCGTATTACAATAATTACGCATTGGATTCCGATTGGGGATGGGCGCCTTTTGTTGACATGATTAATATCCTGAACAACAATCCCGGACAAATTGAAACGGTGGTTAACATAGACCGCGTCATTTGGATGCTCGCGTTTAATACGGTCTTGGTTAATTTAGATAGCTATACGGGACATGCCTCCAACTACTACACCATTCTTGACGACAACGGTACGCATGATTTTATCCTTTGGGATTTGAATGAAAGCTTCGGTGCTTTTGATGGCGTCCAAGGTGTTTCAGGAACGCTTCCCATCCCTTTGGCGGACCTTCAAACATTGGACCCTTTCCTTAGGGCTAATGACTCAAGTTACCCATTGCTTCAATTGATATTAAACAACCCTACTTACAAGCGTATGTTCGTGGCGCATGCCCGTACCATTCTTGAACAACACTTCGCCAATGGTGAGTTCGTGACCCGCGCACAACAATTGCAGGACTTAATCGCACCGGATGTCCAATCGGACCCTAACGCATTTTACGGTTACAATACTTTCTTATCTAACTTGAATTCCTCCTTCGGCGGATTCGGGAATTTGGAAGGAGCCGTTGGAATTACGGAATTGATGCAAGGAAGGGTAACCTACCTGCAAAGCCATCCTGACTTCACTGCCGCACCACCGGCGATTTCCTCCTTGGCTTATTCTCCCGATCCGGTTCCTGAATTCGGTACGGCAAATATCACCATTGCCGCTCCGGGAGCCACGAATGTTATTATCGGTTATAGGGAAGAAATATTCGAGGAGTTTATCAAAGTACAGATGTATGATAATGGTACCAATGGTGACGCAACGGCAGGTGACGGTATTTTCTCCTTGGATTTACCCGTTACCGACAAGGACATACAGTTTTTCATTTACGCGGAAAACGATGATGCCGGCATCTTTACCCCGGAAAAAGCCGCTAGGGAATTCCACACCATTGATGTAGCTACCGTAGTGAATGATGTAGTCATCAATGAATTCATGGCAAACAATGCCAGTATCCAAGCGGATCAAGACGGGGAATTCGATGATTGGATTGAATTGTATAATAATTCTTCCTCCGCCATTTCATTAGATGGATACCACCTTACGGATAATGCCAATTGGTTATACAAATGGGAATTCCCGGAAGGGACTACCATCGGCCCTAACGCTTACATTGTAGTTTGGGCGGATGAAAACGGTTCCCAAGCGGGGCTTCACGCCAATTTCAAATTATCCGTAAACGGGGAGGAACTACTTCTTGTAGCTCCGGATAGCGTTACCGTTTTGGATGAAATCTACTTTGGAGCACAAACCGCTAATGTCTCCTACGGACGGTTCCCGAATGGTACGGGTGATTTTACTTTCCTTGAGCCTACATTCCTTGCCCAAAATAATCAAACCATTTCCGTGGATGATCTTTTAAAGAACATCGACATGAAAATTTTCCCGAATCCTACTAGCGGATTCTTTGAGTTCACCGCTGAAGTACCTGAAACGCAATCCGGGAACCTTCTCATCCACGCCATGGACGGCAGGTTGATCCATCAGGAGGTCTTGAACGCACCCGGCGGGAATTTCCGCACCTCCGTGGATGCTTCCGGAATGCCCGGCGGGATTTACTTGGTTACGCTTCAAACGGATGTGGGGAGTAAAACCGGGAAGTTGGTGGTGCGGTAGCGCGGTGGATTAGTCACCCCCTCACTTAGAAAGGAAAGCCATAGGATAAAGAAGAATTTTTAAACCCTCCTGCGGCTCTGGTATAGAGAAGTGAGGGGGTGACTCCCTCGCAGGAGAGGGAGGGTGACTGCTACCCCGAAAAAAAATCTAACTTTTTTTCATCCCTTGGGAACTTTTCCGGAAAGGCGGTAGTTGGATAGGTTGCACAAGGCAAGCCTTAGTACAGCGTGCCTATATTTTCCACACTTCAAAATGTGTCTATCTTTATGACCGTTATGGAAAAAAATACCAAGGACAAGATCTTCGAGGAGGAGTTGATGCCTCAGATCGATGCGCTGTACAATTTCGCGTACCATCTTACCTACAATGAGGAAGATGCAAACGACCTTGTACAGGAAGCATATCTAAAGGCGTACCGTTTCATTGCCTCTTATGAGGTTGGGACCAATGCCAAAGCATGGCTTTTCAAAATTTTGAAAAACGCCTTCATCAACAATTACCGCAAGAAGACCAAGCAGCCCACACGCGTGGACTACGAGGAAGTGGTGAATTACCACAACGAGGAGGACGACACCAATTACAGCTCCTACTCCGACATGCGCGAGGAAATATTCCAAGGCATGATGGGGGACGAGGTAACCAACGCGGTTAACTCATTGGATGTCTCTTTCCGTACCGTCTTGTTGCTATGCGACGTTGAAGGTTTCAAATACGAGGAAATCTCCAAAATCCTGGACGTTCCTATCGGTACCGTCCGTTCCAGGCTACACCGTGCCCGTAACATGCTCAAGGAGCATCTAAAGGAGTACGCTGAGTCCAAGGGATTCACGGATAAACGGGGATAATTCGACTCCGGGCCCGAAAGGTTTACCACGATTATAATAAACGTGGTGTGCCTGTCGGGCTCGGTTTTTTTACCTACCCTACCGAACAACTCAATTTGAATTAATCTTATTTTTTTATAACTACATACACTAGTTTGTAAACATTCGTCTCAAGACATCGGAATCTAGGATAGCATCATGATTATAGTAATTTCCCATATTTCATCCGTGGCGACCAACAACATCGACACCACTCCCCAAAACGGCGGAGCGGATTTCGAGTGTTCGTGCCCGGGCGGAAAAAGGATTTTACCCATGATTCCATCCGGGCACAAACGACCGATATCGGACGAACAAATCCAAGGATAATGGGTAATAGCAGTTTCAAGGATCTTACGAGGAGAGTCACATTGTATCTCGACGGCGCATTGAATAAGGAGGAAGAGAGAGAGTTACTCCTCGAAATACAGAAAAACCCCCAATACATCCAGCTTTTAAGTAAAGAGCAGAATTTTAGAGAGTTTATTAAGACCCGCCTGCAACGTAAGAAAGTTTCTCCCAACCTCGTACAATCCATCAAGGACAAGATCCGTACTTCAGTTTAGATTTTTCTTTTTCCCTGCTTCAAGTCACCCCCTCACTTTTCCTATGGAAAAGCACCAAGCTATTCCTCTATTTAAGTGAGGGGGTGACTAAAAGCTCCGGGCAAACCCACCACCTTGGCAAAACGCCCATTCCTTACCGCCGAATGGCGGCATCTCATTTTACTGACCTATTCCGTAGAAAAGGAGGTACTTCTCCCCTATTTACCGGAAGGCTTGGAATTGGACGTGTATAAGGGAAGGTATTTTGCCAGTTTTGTTGCTTTTGATTTTCTGAACACCAAGGTTAAAGGTTTTCCGATACCCTTTCATCGCCATTTCCCGGAGGTGAACCTGCGTTTTTATGTCCGCCGGAAACTTGAGGACGGGACATACGAACGGGGCGTGGTTTTCGTAAAGGAATTGGTTCCTAAACGGATGGTGGCGCTTATCGCGAAGAAGGTTTATAACGAGCCTTATGAGTATACACCGATGTGGTCGGAAGTGTACTCGGATGAGGAAAGTGAGGAAAACAACCGTTTCATCATCGAGCACGGGATGGAATACGGTGGCTTAGAACATCATTGGAGGTTCATCCCTACGGATGAGCCTTTCCTTCCTGATGAGAATTCAACCGAACATTTCTTCAAGGAGCATGAATGGGGCTATGGCGTAGACAAGCGTGGTCGCCTTTTACGGTATAGGGTAGAACATCCTGTTTGGAAGGTCTACCCTTTGACGGAACGCTTTGAACTAAAAGTTGATTTCGGCATACTTTATGGGGAACAATGGTCATTCCTCAATCATTTAATACCCTATAATATCCTAGTGGCGGAAGGTTCCGCTATTAAGGTGTTTCCGGGGGAGTTACTTTAGCAGTATGAAACCTTTTGCCATTGTTATGCTTGTTCTTATCCTTGGATCTACCGCTATCCGGGCAAGGAACGCTTATAAGTTGAAGCGGAACGAGAAGCGGATGCGGGAGAAAAGGAAAATGACGAATGACGAATGACGAATGACGAAAATTATAAATTAAAAAACGGCTGTAAAGAGATTCTTTGCAGCCGTTTTTTAATTCTTTTTTGAAAAAATCTACCCCCTCACCTTCCTATACTTAGCGGCGTTAGCGGCATCGATTTTACTCATCACGCGGATGATATCACTTTGTTCTTTTCGGGTACCGCCTTTGAAGATTTCTATGAGTTCATCCCCTTTTGCCAAGGCAAATAGTTGGAGGATCATACAATTGGGATAATCCTGATTTACTTTTTCAATGGTTCGGATTGCCGCTGCCATAGAGGCGCGCCCTATTGCCACATCATCTGACATCACGTCCAAACCTTGACGGTGGTAATCATACATGGATTTTCTCCAATTACGTGTACGCGGGCTCAAGATGCTTTCAATTAACCAATAACGGTTACGGTTCCCGTCCAAGGAACGCCACCCCTTGTAGGATGCCGCCGCACCGGGAGGGATGTTATTCAAAATGTCCTGTGCTTTTTGGAAGTACTTCTCCCCACCGAAAGGCGCGAACGAATCGTAATCCAAACCTAGGATAATGTAACAATAGTACGATAAGATAGACACCAAGTTGGAGTTAAACACATTATCGGAAAACTCCAAGGGCTGGAATGCCTCGTATTCGAATCCTACGCCTTTATCAACGTAAGTGAACAATGCCGTTTGGTAATCACTGTTGAACACCGGGCGGGATGCTTGAATGGTAAAATCCGCCTTGAAAGAGGTAGCGGATAATTCCTCGGAAATGGTGATTTGGATGTTTCCTTCAATACGCTCCTCCGGTTCATAGGTATCGGAAGACCATTGACGATCATTCAAGAACTGCTGAAGGGCAAGTTCAAGACTCTCCCATACTTTCGGGTCGGTGGTTTGCGCCTTTTGGGTATTCAGCGTAACACGGAAATTGAACTCTTGGGCATTGATAAAACCAATTCCGCAAAAGAAAAAGAAGAGTAATGTAAAAAAGCGATTCATGTTCATTTCCAAGGAAATTCTAATTTTCTAGTCAGAGGTTCATTTTTGATGCCAATTCATCCACGATGTCAACGGCTACCTCCGCCTTCGTCTTTAACTCGAAATTACGGATATTATTGCCCTTGTCCAAGATGGTAATCTTGTTGGTATCATGGGCAAAACCCGCACCTTTGTCGCGCAGGGAGTTAAGCACGATAAAATCGAAGTTTTTCTTCTTGATTTTTCGTTCGGCATTCGCCACCTCATTATCCGTTTCCAAGGCGAAACCTACTAGGATTTGCCCCGGTTTTTTAGAAGCGCCCAATGCCTTTGCGATATCTTGGGTACGCTCCAAAGGTAGGCTCATATCACCTTCCTTTTTCTTGATTTTGGAATCCGATACCGTACTTGGGCGATAATCCGCCACCGCAGCCGCCATGATTCCCGCATCACAATCCCCGTAACGGGAAACGCATGCCTCGTACATTTGCTGCGCGGACTCCACGCGAATGCATTCCAAATTGGAGTGCTCCGGTTGTAATCTTGAAGGACCTAAAATCAATTTCACCTCCGCGCCACGACTCGCCAATTCCAAGGCAATTGCCACACCCATTTTCCCGGAAGAACGATTCCCGATAAAACGAACGGGATCCAATGCTTCGTAAGTAGGTCCGGCGGTAACCAAAATTTTCTTGCCATTAAACTCCGCATTAGCGGAAAATACATCGGCTAGATAAGATACGATATCCTCCGGCTCCGCCATTCTTCCTTCACCAACCAAGCCGCTGGCGAGTTCACCTACGCCTACCGGAATAACCCGATTGCCGTAGGATTCCAATTGTTTGATATTCCTTTGGGTAGCCGGATGGTGCCACATATCCACGTCCATCGCCGGTGCTACAAATACGGGACAACGGGCGGATAAGTACGTAGCCGTAACCATATCGTTACAAGCACCGTTCGCCATTTCAGAAAGGGTATTGGCGGTAGCTGGCGCCACTAGCAGGGCATCCGCCCAAAGCCCAAGATCCACGTGGTTATTCCAACCCGATTCAGAGCTGACATCAGAGTGAACGGGATGCTTGGAAAGTGTGGATAAGGTAAGAGGCGTAATGAAATCCGTAGCGGCCTTGGTCATTACGATTTTTACGTCCGCTCCTGCTTTGATCAGTAAACGGGTAAGGAATGCCGATTTATAGGCGGCAATACTTCCCGTAATCCCGAGAAGGATTTTTTTTCCTTGCAATAACCTATCCTCCATGATTCATATTGAAACAGCAAAGCGGAATGCCCTTCCGAGAAGGACGTTCCGCTTCAAATTTATTGGTACCGGTTAGCGTATTATCTACGGTAATCGTTATCACGGTAACGAACGTTCAACTCATCACCCATATACTCTTTAAGAGCAATGGTAGCCGGGTTAGGAAGACGCTCGTAGAACTTGGAGATTTCGATTTGCTCCTTGTTTTCATTCACTTCCTCCAAGGAGTCGGAAGCGGAAGAAAACTCCTCCAGTTTATTCTGAAGCTCACGCTTCATTTGGGAAGAAATCTGACGGGCACGCTTGTCCACGATGGCAAGTGCCTCGTAAATATTTCCGGTAGTTTTAGCGATTACGTTTACGTTTCTTGCAACAGCACTAGGCTCGATACCTTGTGCGCGGGATTTGATGTCACTCATTCTTTATCTCCTTTAATTTGGCTTCTGAATCAGCCTTGATTTTGGAAATTTCGGATTTATACCTGCTTTCACCGTGTTTACGGAGAAAATCTTTTGTTGATTTAACGGTTGCCAAGTAACGTTCTTCTTGTTTTTCAAGAATGCTGTTTTCCGCCCACTTGTAGGAAGCTTGCGCAATTAAATAACGTACCTCCTCCGCATTTGGGGACTCCGGAAAATCCTTTAACAAATTTTCGAAAGAGAAGGTAGCTGATTGGTACTGCTTTAAATCGTAGTACAATCGTCCTTCATCAAAAATTTTGGATTCCATTTTTTTGCGGCACTCGTCGATGAGACGATTGCAATCCGCTACGCGCTCACTATTAGGGTGGGTGTTGATAAATAATTGGAATTCATCAATCGCCTTGGTGGTGTAGCTCTGATCCAAGCGGAAAGTCGGTGACATCTTATAATAAGAGTAGCCTACCATATAATCCGCTTCCTCCCGCAAATCACTATTGGGATAAGTGGAGGAAAAGTTCTTGAAATAAGAGGAGGAATAAATATAATTCCCTTGGCAATAATGGGATTTAGCGTAATCGAAATAGATCTTTTCCTGCTCCGGGCGGCCACGGTAATTACCGATGATGCTTTCAAACAAGACCTGTGCCTTGTAGCATTCCTCGTTAGCGAGGTACTCGTTTGCCTTAGCAAGGCGTTCCTCTACCGAACCTTCCATGCGTAGCTTCTCGAACTCCGTTTTACAAGAGGAACCCAAAAAGACCAAAACCAAGAAAAGAAAAGTATGAATTCGCTTCATTTCCATAAGTGCGCAAAATTACGTGATTTCCCCCACATTTTCAATAAATCCCTCTAATTAGGAATAGATACTAAGGGACTTTTAAGGAAAAACGGGCAAGCAAGTATTATCTGTGTTATTTTTAACCCGAAAGAATATCCCTACCCGGGAAATTTCGACCTTACTTATCCAAGAACGAATCCAAGGGCTTTAGTTGCATCCATGAACTTGAATAAATACATATTTATTATCGTCTTAACCGGGATTCTGCTTCTCCAAGGCTCCTGCGTACCTACGGATTCCGGAGAATACGACGAAAGTGAAATCATTCGTTGTTCCATTACCGCCCAATACAATTCCCAAAACGGGGTATTTAAAACGGAAGCGACATTCCACATCGTTGACTCTCTGGGCAATGAAAGACCTTATTTCCTTGAAAAGCCCCCGACCATAAACGGTTACGAGATAGAAAAGTCGTTTGTTCAAGGAAAAGGAATATTCTATCCTTTTCGCAGTCCGGATTTTACGGAAAAGACCGCTGTTTTTTCCTTTCATGATTTCAATGACGAAATCCGAAATGTTAAAATCCCAATTTGTGCCCCGACGGCACCCGATTGTCCGATAACGAAAAGCGGGGACGTTAAAATATCCGCTCAAGATTGCGGTGCCGCCGGAACATCAAAGTTACTTTGCTTGGACAAGGAGGAAAAACTAAAAGTCCTTCAAGCATCTCCGGAAGGAATTATCCAAAAGGAAAAGCTCGAAACATTACAAATCGGCAAAGGAAGATTTATCTCGGTTTGGGAATCCAAAGCGAGCAACGTCAACCGTCGGGTAAAAATGATTGTTGAATACGAAGGATTGTCCACCGCTTTGGAATGTGATATTACGGAATAAATGAGTTTAAAGGATGACATATTAAAACGAAGGAAAAAGGTATTCAACGACCTTGGTTTCGGGACCGGCATTTCAGAACCCGGTGAACGTTTTGTCAGGCAGGACGGAAGTTTTAATATCACTCGTACGGGTTATAAAGGATGGCACGCCTATAAGGTTTTGGTGAATATGAGCTGGCCCAAATTCTTCTTGCTCATTTTCGGTTATTACATTTTCGTTAATGCCTTTTTTGGTTTGTTGCTTGCCTTGAACGGGATTGAAAACGTAAGTGGTGCGGAACCCGGAAGTTTTATCGAAAATTTCGCGAACTGCTTTTTCTTGAGTGTCCAAACCTATACCTCCGTGGGTTATGGCGCCCTCAGTCCGTCCGGCTGGACGGCGAACGTAATCGTCACCATTATCGCATTCGTGGGTTTAATGTCCTTTTCCTTGTTTACCGGTTTATTTTTTGCCCGTTTCTCAAAACCTGTTTCCCATGTTATTTTCAGTGATCAGGCATTGATCATGAAGGATAAGAACGGCATTCCCTGCTTTCAATTCCGCATCGTTAACCCTTACAAGGATCAATTATTGGACGTGAGGGCGAGGGTCATTATTACTTATTTGACCGACGAGTCAATGGGAAGGAGAAGGATATTTTCCGAATTGGAATTGGAGCGCGATCATATAGAAATGTTCCCCCTGAATTGGAACATCGTCCATCCTATAGGAGCAGGCAGTCCGCTATTCGGTAAATCCAGGAAAGAACTTAACGAGATGCACCCTGAATTCCTTGTCCTAATTAAAGCCTACGACGAGGTTTTCTCCCAAGAAGTCCACCGAAGTACCTCTTATGTTACGGAAGATATTTTATGGAACAGGAGATTTGTTTCCATGTATTCCACGAACAAGCAAAACGGTACTGTTTTGGACATATCCAAACTCAGTCAAACCATTGAAACGGAAAAGGGAAATAAGATAGAGGAAGTTAACTCTTCCGAGCGGAAACAACAATCCGGCGACCCATAAAAATAGCAAGTAAAAGTAGCGTGTAGGTAAGTGTTGCCGTCATGGAAAATGTCTTGAGTCCGTTGGTTGTTAAATCGAAGGTAGCAAAAAGAGGACAGTCCACGAAATGAAAACATTACAATTCCCGACATATTTGAGAATCGTGCTTCTCCTAAAACCTAACTAGCCGCAAAAAGACTCTTATCCGGGCGCTTGGGCAATCGTACGACAAAAACGCTTCCCTCCCCCGGAACGGATTCCACTTCAATTTTCCCGCCGTGCTTTTCGGCTATTTTCATACAAGTAGCAAGTCCGATACCCGTACCCTTATTCCCGTACTTCACGAATGGCTTAAAGATTTCGGTAAGTTTTGACTCCTCAATCCCGGTCCCGTTATCCTTTACACGAATGAGCCAATATTGATCCGTCCCTTGAAAATCAATCTCTATTTCAAGAGTAACGTCCTCTTTCCGGTATTTAATGGCATTGGAAATGAGGTTCTGGAAGAGCTGGCTCAAAAAAACGGGGATACCTTTTACCACCGGTAACTCCACGACTTGAAGGTTCGCTTGAATGTCAAAAAGTTCACGTTGCATACTTCCCACTACATCATCCACGATATCATTTAAACTCACCTCTTCAAAAGGAATATTCCCGATGGATTCCAAGCGCGAATAATCCAAGACCGTATCAATCATATACGTCAAGTTATTCACGGTTTCCTTCATTCCTTCCAGTTCCGTTTTGAGCGTCTCGGACATTTGCCCATTTGTCTCTAGTTCCTTCTTGATGAAATATCCCGACATCAAAATACTCCGCAAGGGGCTCTTCAAATCATGGCTTACCCGATAGGCATATTGTTTCAGTTGGATGTTGGATTCTACTAAAGCCTCCTTTGCTTTATTTAACTCCTTGGACTGAATTTCAGAACGACGCTTCTCCAATTCAAGAGACTCATTCTTTGTTCGGATTTCCCGTTCCATTTTTTTTTGACTATTGTAAAAAATGAGGGAAACACAAACGATGGCGGTAAAATACATTAAGTTATTCCAAATAGGAGAAGAGGTATAAACCATTGCCTCATCAGGTAAATTATAAGGAGAGTAGCACAGATAAAAGAGAGAAACTAGGGTTACAAAACTCCACAACCACCCTGCACGGCGTCCAATAAAAATGAAAGAGATGTACGGGAAAAACAACATCCATTTTATCCCTCTGGAATATATACCGCCAAAATGGATGCAAGAGTAAAAGTTAAATACGAATACGAATGCCAAAAGTAAACTAGAACAAATTACCCTAGGAACACCCTGCTTGTATATAAATAAAATAATGAGAGTTAAACCTAGGGCACTTTTCGTTGGGAAAACCCCGGTTTGATAAACCCCTATGGTTTTTAAAATCACCATCAAACAGAACAATCCCGCTATGAAAAGCAGAGAGTTCACATAGGCTTTTGCTGTAGTAGGATCAGTCGGATCCGTGTCGAATTTTTCGGGTAAGAAAAACACGGGCACCACCCTGTTCCACACAAGCAAGGGCGCTTTCAGATTTTGGGCTGAAACGGTTTTCATAAAGGCACATTTCTCTTCTCTGTGAATATAAGGGTTTTATACCATTGATTCAGGGCTGGAGGTTACAAAGAAGATACTAACAATACTTTTAGTTTTTTTTGACAAATATCAACCAGGCAGGGAAAATTCCGGGTAAAGAAAACACACGAATATAACTCCTGCCTACCCACTCCCCTCTTTTCATTACCTTCGTGACCTTAAAGGGATTTGCCCAAAAACACTTTTTGTTTTATATTTGAATTTTGTTTTAAACTCATTTGTTTTTCATGTCGGATAAAAACGAAAACACGGAAAACCAAGAAGAAGGGAAGGTCATTACACTTTCCGGCATGTATGAGAATTATTTCCTTGATTATGCCTCATACGTAATCCTTGAGCGTGCCGTACCCACAATTAACGACGGTCTAAAACCCGTTCAGCGCCGTATCCTCCATTCCATGAAGGTCATGGATGACGGTAGATTCCATAAGGTCGCCAATATTATTGGTCAAACCATGCAATATCACCCGCACGGTGATGCCGCCATCGGTGCCGCCTTGGTAAACCTAGGACAAAAGGATTTATTAATTGATTGCCAAGGGAACTGGGGGGACATCCGTACCGGTGATGGTGCCGCGGCATCCCGTTATATCGAGGCAAGGCTTACCAAGTTCGCCAATGAAATCCTCTTCAACCCGCAAACCACGGAATGGCAACTCAGCTATGACGGAAGGAAAAACGAACCCGTTACCCTTCCCGTAAAATTCCCCTTATTGCTCGCGCAGGGTGTTGAAGGTATCGCGGTAGGGCTTTCCACCAAGGTAATGCCCCACAATTTCATTGAAATCATCAAGGCGGCAATCAACCACCTCAGGGGAAAAAGCTTCAAGCTCGTTCCTGATTTTCAAACCGGTGGCTTGGTTGACGTAACCGATTATAAAAGAGGTGCAAGAGGCGGAAAGATCCGTGTTCGTGCCCTTTTGGAGGAAGTAGACAAGAAAACCCTTGCTATTCGTGAATTGCCTTACGGCGTAACTACTACCTCCTTGATCGACAGCATCGTTAAGGCGAACGAGAAGGGGAAAATCAAAATCAAGAAGGTAACGGACAATACCGCCAAGGATGTTGAAATCCTAGTGGAACTTGCCCCCGGCGTTTCGCCGCAAGTTACCATGGATGCCCTATTCGCATTTACCAATTGCGAGGTATCCATTAGTCCTAATGCTTGCGTTATCCAAGACGATAAGCCCTTATTCAGTAATGTCAATGACATCCTTCGGTTCTGTACGGATCAAACCAAGGAACTCCTAAGGCTGGAGTTGAAAATCAAGGAAGCGGAGCTTCTTGAAAAATGGCACTTCGCATCCTTGGAAAAGATATTCATCGAGAAGCGCATTTACCGCGACATCGAGGAAGCCGAGACCTGGGAACAAGTCCTTAGCGTAATCCGCGAGGGCTTGGATAAATACGTAAGAACCCCTAGTTCACCCAAGAAACGCGGTGATAAGCGAATCGCGCTCCTTAGGGATATCACGGAGGAGGATATCATTAAACTAACGGAAATCAAGATCAAGCGAATCTCCAAGTACAACTCCTTCAAGGCGGATGAAAAAATCGCCCAGCTTGAGGAGGAACTCAAGGAGGTACGCCACCATCTTGACAACCTGACGGACTATGCCGTAGCCTATTTCGAGAATTTGCTGAAGAAATACGGTAAGGGCAGGGAGCGCCGTACCAAGATCACCGAATTCGATACGATTAACCGTACCAGCGTAGTAGCAAAAAATGCCAAGCTATACGTGAACTTCAAGGAAGGGTTTATCGGAACCGGATTGAAGAAGGACGAATTCGTTTGTGATTGTTCCGATATCGACGACATCGTTACCTTCCGGAAGGACGGGACTTACAGCGTAGTGAAAATTACGGATAAGGTTTTTGTGGGTAAGAATATCATTCACGCCGCTGTTTGGAAAAAGGGGGATGAACGTACGACCTATAACGCCATCTACTTGGACGGGAAAACCGGTAAATCCTTCGCGAAGCGGTTCAACGTTCCTGCCTGCACCAGGGATAGGATATATAATATCTCCAAAGGAACGCCACGCTCCAAGCTACTTTACTTCTCGGCAAACCCTAACGGGGAAGCGGAAGTCGTGGACATCCAATTGACACAAAATTCCACGGCGAGGAAGAAGCAGTGGGAGTTTGATTTCAAGGAGCTCGCCATTAAGGGACGCACCTCAATGGGTAATGTCATCACCAAGTATCCCGTGAGGAAAGTTACCCTGCAATCTGCGGGTAAATCCACCCTCGGTGCCATGAAGATTTGGATGGATGAAACCAGTGGTAGATTGAATACGGAGGGAAGAGGTAAACTCCTTGGTGCCTTCGATACCGGCAACCATATTTTGACCATTTATAAGGATGGTTCATATGAAATGACCGATTACGAACTTACCCGCAAGTTCGAGGTAAAGGATATCGTCGCCATTTCAAAGTTCGAAGGTGATACCGTCATCAGTGCCGTGCATTACGAAGGCAGCAAAGGCTGGACCATGGTCAAGCGGTTCAATATCGCTACGTTTAAGACCGATCAGCGGTTTTCCTTTATTTCCGAGGATTCCAAATCTAAATTGCTTTTTGCCTCCTTGGATGAAACGCCCATCATCAAGTACAACATGAAGGTGGGTAGCCAAAAAATCGAGGGCGAATTGAACCTGAAAGAGTTTATCGACATCAAGGGCTGGAAAGCCATGGGGAACAAATTCAGTGATCAGAGGCTTACCGGCATTCAACAAATTCAAGCACCGCAGGCCTTAAAACCCGGTGATACGATTGATTTTGACATAGATTCAGGCCAAGGGGAATTATTCTAGCGAAAGCTCGCAAAAAAATTTTAGGGTCATTTTCGATTAATTTCGAGAATGACCTTCTTTTTTTTCTCCACAAATCATCACAAAATTGGGAAAAAACAAAAAACACCAAAACTTATAACAACAAAACACCATACATAATCAACTGCTTAAAAATTATTTTTATCATAAATTATTGTAAATCAACATGTGTAATATCTAATTTTATGGCGTCACATTAAAAACAACTACGTACTTGACTATGGCATGGTTTGTGCAACATGGAACGCGAACAAGCACGCACACCCCGGTGACATTCTTAACTTGACATAATCAGAATTCACCGATGACTTTTAAACTTTTTGCCGGTACCCTCCTGGCATTTACCCTTTTCAGCACTACCCCCCCGTCAGAGAAAATTAGTTTTGAGGATTCGCCCTCTTTAAAAACCGTATTAGAAATAGCGAAAAAGCAGAATAAGCCCGTTTTCGTTGATTTCTACGCGAACTGGTGTGTCCCTTGTAAAAAAATGGAACGCGAGGTTTTCAATCAGCCCGAAGCGGCGGATTTCATGAACACGTACTTCATTAATTACAAGGTGGACGTATCCCAAAAGAGCAGTGGTCTCATCAAACTTGCTTTCAATGTGGATAGGATACCCACCATGCTTATCCTAAGACCCGATGGAAGTATCATTAAGAAAAAAAGTGCTAAAATGAGTCTTTCATCTTTCATGGAATTCACCAAGGAGGCGCAAGAGGAATTTTACGGAACGGAAGAAGAAACCGTCGAAGTAATCCAAATGGAAGAACTCCTTCCTGTTGTACCTGAAGCTCCTTCCCAACCCGGATTTTGCACTACTCCTAACCTCGATGAAAAGAAATTCTTTATTCATCAAGCTAAAAGCCAATCAGAAATGGATTTTCCATGCGTAGAATTTAACTTCTAACCACGCTTTCAACTGTTACAAAAGGGAATGATAAGACCTTATGGTTTTCTCATTCCCTTTTCTTTTTCAACATTTTTTAAATTACCCAAAGAAGCCATACCAAAAAAAAGGAGTCACGAATACCCCCCGCGCCGCAAATAAATACCCCTGCCCCTCTATATTTTTAATCCAGCACCCGCGAAACTTCCAATACTACTATCCTAATCAGTTCCGGTTCAATTAGAGCATGCTTAAAATTTAGGCAAGCTCTTAACACGGCGGCGCGGTACGCCGGCACGTGATTGATTTTTATGGAAAATTTTAAACCCTTGTAGTAATGGTAAAATTGATAACATCCGTATTTGCGTCCCTTCTTCTTTTTTACGCCCCTTTGGAAACCAACAACGACTTTGCCCCTAGGGTAAAATTCATAAAGGTCTCGAGTCTCGAGGAAGCATTGGAAATAGCATCAAAAAAACAAAAACCGCTATTCGTGGATTTTACCGCCGAATGGTGCGCGCCTTGCCGGAGAATGGATAAGGTGGTATTCAATCATCCGGCGGTAGCCGCTTATTTGAATACGCATTTCGTATCGGTAAAGATGGACTTGGAAACACCCAAAGGAAAGGATGCCGCCAAAAGGTATTCCGTCAAGCATCTACCGACCATGCTAGTACTTTCTCCGGAAGGAAAAATCATAAAGAAAAAGGCATCCAACATGGGAACGAGCCAATTCATCAATTTTGCGCATACGGCAAAAGATGAATCATTCTTCGTAATGAATCGCTAGCTTCCCTGCCAACCGACTTTAATTTGAGCAATTCCTTGCCTCTTCCCTTGCCGGAAGGGGCTTTTTTATTTGAATTCATGCCACAAGTCTTGTTATGATCTCCCTTCCCACCTATTTGTGCATCAGTTGAAAACATATTAATACAGGACCAAATTCATGTCACAATAAATGATTTTTTTCTAAACCCTTAGATGCACACCCCTATACTTTTAAATTCGTAATACATTACAAGAAATTGACAATCAACTATTTGAATCATTTTCTTCCTCGTATTACAATTTTTAAAACATCATTTCAGAACAAGTACTCATTTCGTAATCATGACAAAGCTCATTTTTGCCATCATCATTTCTTTCATCTTCCAATTCCCGACCATCAGTCCCGTTGATCTCCCTGAAACCAATGAGTCGGAGGTGAATTTTGTACGCATATCCTCCTTGGAGGAAGGTTTAAGACTCGCCCGCCAACAGCAAAAGCCGTTATTTCTTGATTTTACCGCGGATTGGTGTGGCCCGTGCCAAAGGATGGACCGTGTCGTCTTCGGCAATCCTAGCATTGCCTCATTCATGAATTCAAATTTCGTCTCCGTTAAAATCAACGTTGACACCCCGCTAGGGAAAGCGGCAAAAAAGCGTTACGATGTCAAGTTCCTTCCTACGCTTATTTTCCTTAGCCCTGAGGGAAACATCATTAAGAAACGCTCCTCGAACATGGGACCCAACGAATTTTTGAACTTCGCTTACAGCGCGAAGGATGAATCATACTATACAATGACCAGATAATGCGTGAAAAAGACAAGTTATTGCTTATCGGTTATTTTGAAAGATTGCTTAAATAAGTACTTAAATACAACAAGGTATATTGTATTTTTACCCGCACAGTCAGCAAGGCTTTCATATGGAACCGAACCAAACCATCACTTTCCCGGAACAAGTAGAGGCGTACGTAAGTACTTTCCTCAACGAGAACATGCCTAAGAAATTCGTTTACCACGATTTGGAGCACACCCAAAACGTAGTGAATTCCGCTAGGGAACTAGGAGGTAAATATCATCTTCCCGAAGCGGAATTAGAACAATTGATCTTTGCGGCATGGTTCCATGACACGGGCTATTCCGAAGGTGCCGAAGGGCACGAGGAACGAAGCGTTGAAAACGCCAAGGCTTTCCTTTCGGAAAACGGGAAAAACCCGGATGATTTTGAGGCGGCTTACGGTTGCATCCGTGCCACTAAGATGCCGCAAAGCCCCAACAACCTGATTGAGCAAATCCTCTGCGATTCCGACTTGAACCACTTGGGCAAGGATTCCTACTGGGAACGCTGCGTTAAGGTGAGGCAGGAATTCATGATTGCCAAGGACCTTATCATGCAGGAGGATGAATGGTTGGAATTCGAGATTAAGTTCTTGGAAGGGCATTCGTACCACACGGACATCGCGAGAGGCTCTTGGGGTAAAACCAAGAAAAGCCATCTCAAGCAACTCCACAAGCTAAGACGGAAATTATTCCCTACCGCCGAGGAACTTTCCGAGGACAAGAAGAAAAAAAAGAAGCGTAAGGATCCCGCCATTCAAGCCAATGGCAGGGAACCGAAAATCAAGGAATTGAACTTGGGGCGCGGGGTGGAAACCATGTACCGTGCCACCTACCGGACGCATGTAAACCTATCCGCCATGGCGGACAACAAGGCGAACATCATGTTGTCCATCAACGCCATTATCATATCCATCGTGGTATCCACCTTGGTTCCGCAATTACAAAGTAGCCGTGCCTTGATTATACCTACGGTAATGTTACTTGCTACTTGTATGCTTGCCATCGTGTACGCTACATTATCCACCAAACCCAAGGTTACGGAAGGGATTTTCTCCAGGGAGGATATTGAGCAGAAACGTTCCAACTTACTTTTCTTCGGAAATTTCTACAACATGGATCTCAAGGATTTCCATTGGGGGATGATGGAAATGATCAAGGACGAGGATTTCCTGTATAGTTCCATGACCCGCGACTTGTACTGGCTGGGTAAGGTATTGGCAAAAAAGTACAGGCTTCTGAGCATTTGCTATAACATCTTCATGTACGGGCTAATCCTTTCCGTTGCCGCGTTTATCGTAGCATATACTATTGGTTAATTTTTTCCAGTAACCACGCTTTATCCGTTAGGGGCGAGGCTCCTTCAACCGCTTCTACTAAGTCTTTATCCCCCTTGTGGATTTTAGCAAGTAGACGTATAAAATTCATGTAGGTTTCCCTTACGTTCTCGGACATTAATTTATTCCGTCTTAAATAGGTTGAAAAAGAGGCGATCAAGGATTCCAAAGCGGCATCCGCCCCTTGCTCGTAATAGATTTTTAGCATTAGTTTTTTTGTATCCAAGATGTAGTACATATCCGAAAAATCAACCCTGTTGAGATATACCAATGCTTCCTCGGAATCACCTTTGAAATAATACAACTCCGCCATATTATAATGGAAGGCATCACTTTGGAATTCTTCCCTCAATGATGATTTTTTCTCGATGATGAATGCTTCCGTATCCTCGTATTTTTCCAAGCGTAGCCCTAGACGAATTACGTTTTTGTATGTCCATGGAGACAAGAAGCCGGAATCCGTAAGGATGTCTTTTTCTATACCGCTTTTATATATCCCGTATAGTTCTTCTAAATAATAGTGGGTTTTATTTCCTTTCTGCAATTGTTGTATACAGAAGTTAATAATCATGAAATAAACCTGCCTCAACTCCTCCGTATCAAAACGCTTGAAGTGTTTTTCCGTTAAATGTCTTACTTCCGAGAAATCGGATTCACGCTCTTCGGTAAGAAGCAAGTACAAGACCCTGTACAATTGAATAGCGGGATAATCGGAAAAATCCTTTCGCTCATCAAGGAAGCGAATAATTTCATGCGTCAGGCGCATATCAGAATCCCCCGAAACGATTTGCCGATTGGAGAGGATAACGCAAGTATGTTTGAGTTTTGCCGAGAGATAATATACGTCCAAGGCATCCACGAGTTCTTCCGTCCACTTGTTTTGTCTTCTTAGCTTTTTCTTGTCAAAATGTCTTGCCGCTACGTTTTTCAACAAGTAATCACGGTAATAAAATTCGGAATCCCTTAAATCCAATTGCAATTGCTGGGTCTCTGCCCTCTTGTAGATGAAATCATAGTTTTTCTCCACGCCGCGCTTCACGTAGGCATTCAACAAATGATATTCACTAATCATCGGTCGGCTTTCCATTTCCCGCAAGGAGATATAGCGCTCACCAAGTTTGAGCAAAAGGTTGGTCAAGTACTTGAAAGTCTTCTCGGAAAAAGGAGTTCCCGGGAACAAACGCCCCATAATTCTTTCCCTCTTTATATTCTTAGGGGAGAACCCCGGATGATAGCGTCTTAAAAGGCGGAAATAGTCTATAACTTCCTGTTTTCTATTGAAAAAAGGAGAGTTCAAAAACTTGTCAAACTCCCTCAATTCCTCACCGGAAAAGGTCCGCAGCAGCATTATAAGTTTCGTATTTTCCATTCAGGGGTATGAAAATGAACAATCATAAGCAAACAAGATAAGCAAAACACTTATTTTTTCACAACCTTAACACTAATTACAAATAACTAATAAACAACATTTTATAACTTTTTTAAATTTCAAAAACCCCTAATTTTATCCAACTAATCTTATTTATTGTTTTTGAAATAACGCTCACTTCCGCCTTATTTTTGGATTAGACATTGGGAAAATACCCAAGTGCTAAAATGCACCATGAAGACATTCATTCTACATATCACATTTATCCTAGGAGCCGTTACCGGGCTACTTGCCCAAGACCCCGACTCATTGGTATGGCCGGGGGACGTGAACAATAACGGCATCGTCAATAATTTTGACGTCCTCTATCTGGGTGCAGCGCAAAACCTTGTAGGTGAAGCCAGAAACCCCAACCAGCAAACCATCTCTTGGGGTAGCTACGATGCGCCGCAAGGCTGGAGCACCTTGATTACCGGTACGGAATTAAATCCCGCCTTCGCGGATTGTGACGGTGACGGCCTCGTAAACACCGATGACCTTGCCGCCATAGAATTGAATTACGGCTTAACGCATGACACCCAAGAAGCAGACTCCACTTATACCGGCATAGAAGGAGTTGATCCTTCCCTTAGCTTCCTAGGCTTCGGCTCCAACCCCGGAGAAGAATTAGAACCGGGCGCTACTTATGCTTTTGAACTGGATTTAGGAAGCCCTAATTTACCCATTGAAGACTTTTACGGCATCGCCTTCACCCTTCGTTTCAATACGGATTATATAGCGGCAGCAGAATTCGAACCTTTACAACAGTCTTGGATTAATCAAGACGGGAACAACCTCATGGCCCTAAGCAGGAACGTGGGACAAAACGAAATTCAAGTAGCCTTAAGCCGCACCAATAACCAAGGCGTTTCCGGCAGCGCGTCCATTGCCGTCCTATACATCGTAATCGAAGGGAATGTCCCCGGCGTAACGGATCAACCCATCGTGGAGGTAACGGATATCCGTGCCGTAAACCCCATGCTACAAACCATATTTGTTGCAGGCTCGGAACTTACCTCCGATTTCACCGCCTCCAACGAAACCGCCCTTAAGA
>JAHDDF010000013.1:0-3846 GCA_020629475.1 Saprospiraceae bacterium | reverse complement strand
CCTTAAGATTATACCCAACCCCGTAAAAACAAACGGCGTCCTTACCCTTACGGGCGATGATGCGCGCAGGATAGAAAGAGTAGAAGTGTTCGACCTACAAGGAAGACAAATCCCTGTCTCCTTCTCCGGTAACGAGATTCACCGGAACGAAATGCCCGAAGGCGTATACATTGTACGCCTTTACGGAACCGACTTTGTACACACGGAAAAAATAGTCATCAAGAATTTATAATCGGAAAATCAATTCTCAATCATGAAAAGAATATTCAATCTAACACTCGCGTTGCTCCTCAGCGTTTCAGGCATGTATGCCCAAGGCTATGCCTATGCCGTAGGACAACTATTTGACACCGATCAAAACCCGGTGCAAGCCTGCGGTATTATAGAATACGATGTTTGCGGCACTTGGCAGATGGATACCATCTGCACGGACCCGAACGGATGGATCGAACACGAAATGTTCGTGGGTACTTGTACCCAAGGAAACGTAATCGCTACTTTCACATGCCCTGACGGAAACACCATTTCCGCAACGGGCTCCTTTTTCCCCGGAAACGAAACGGTTTGGCTGGACTTTGCCCCTCTCTGTCAAGGAAACGGAACAGGGACACCCTGTACCGCCAACATGACCGGTGGACAAGACCCATCCCTAGGAGACGGTTACCAATGGTTCTACGTGGATGTTGCGGGAGGAACCGCACCATTCACTTATGACTGGGATTTTGGTGGCGGAAACCCGATTAACACCTTCCCGTCAGCCGAGATGGTTGCTTATTATGCACAACCCGGAACATACGTCACCTGCGTTACCGTAACTGATGCCAACGGAATCGTGTGCGAGACATGCTTCACATTCATCATTGAGGACAATACCGGCGGACAAGACTCCCTTTGTCAAGTAGAGCTTTATATGCAACCCGGTAATTCCCCGAATTCCTTCTTCTTCGTAGCGGAAGCCTTTGAAGGGACTCCCGTAGCCTACGAATGGGACTTAGGAGGCGGTCAAACCTTTGACGGCACACCCCCAACCGGCGACTCCGCGGATATTTATTTTGACCAGCCCGGAACATATACCGTTTGCGTATGGATGATTACCGATTCCGGCATGACTTGTAGCAATTGTGTTACCGTTACCGTAGACGACAACAACCCGCCTGCAGACTCCTGTTCCATCGGTTATATTCCGGGTGATTTCGCACCATTTTGGTCTTTCTACGCTGAAGGTCTTCCTTCAGGGAATTATGTATATGAGTGGATTCTGGACGGGAACGCTACCTTTTGGGACCCCAATAACGTAAATGGCTCCCAAGTAGACGTCTCCTTCCCGGACCAAGGAACTTACACCATTTGCTATGAAGCATTCGACCCTGTTACGGGTGAATTCGTTTGTAGCGCTTGTATTACCGTGGACTACCCTCAAGGCAATAGCTTCTGCGAAGCATTCTTCGAGCAAGAAGCCACTCCGGGCGGGGGTGTTTTCTTGGAAGGCTTTGTCACCGGAACTTCAGGCACTAACTACACCCTGGAATGGTGGATGAACGGCAATATTTTAGGAACCGACAATACACTTGAACTAAACAACCTAGCTCCCGGTGTTTATGAAGTTTGCTTTGTGGCTTTCGGACCCGACGGAACTGCTTGTGAGTACTGTGATCAAATCGTTATACAAGGCGGCAACAATGATTGCTGGGTAGCATTTGAGGCATATTCCGACCCCAATGGAGTAACAATCCTTGAAGCTTTCGCCCAAGGAAGCTCCATCGATTACGAATTTATTTGGACATACGACGGAATTACCATGACGGGCAATCCCGTTACCGTTACCGGCCTTGACTCTTCTTGGGTTTGCGTTACCGCCTACGGTGCCGATGGCGATATCTGCGAATACTGCGACATCGTAACTAACGGACAGCAGCAGCCCGAATGCTGGGTCGGTTTCTACCCTACCCAAAACCCGCTTCCTGTCTATGAGGCTTGGGTTGAAGGAACAGCCGGCGGAACCGGTGACTACTTCATCAATTGGTGGTTGAACGGAAATGTGGTTGCCAACGGAAACTCTTTTGACTACTCCAATCTAGCTCCCGGCACGTACAATCTTTGTGTGGACGCCACAGGATCGGATGGTTCCGTCTGTGAATATTGCGAAACCATTATCATAGAAGATCCAAACGCTCCCGGCGATTGCGCCCTTAGTATTACGCAATACAATACCCCATCAGGCGGAATCGGTCTTATCGCTTCCGCAACGGGTACATCCGCTGGTTACGATTACACTTGGACCAACATGAATACCGGTGCCGTCATTAATGACAATAGCATTGAATTGGACAATTACCCTGCAGGAACTTATACCTTCTGCGTAACCGCTACCGGCACCGACGGCGACCTTTGCGAAGAGTGCATCACCATCACCTTGGGTGATGGGGAAGAATGTTTGGACTGGTCGGTTATTGACTTGGCTAATGCGCCTTGTACTTGGGATTACAACCCGGTTTGCGGCTGTGATGGCGTAGAGTATCAAAACGTATGTGTAGCATACTATTGCTTTGGTGTTACCCAATGGACCAATGGACCTTGCGACCAACAACCGGAGCCGGAGTGCGAAACTACGGCGGAATACTTCTACTACGGGGAGATTAACCCGAACGGTGGGTTCGATGTATTCTTTTTCGGCTTCGGGGTTAACGCGGACGAGTACGTGTGGACATTCGGTGACGGTTCCACCGCGACAGGTGCTGAGCAAGACCACCATTTTACCGCAACGGATAGCTTACAAGCCTACACCGTTTGCTTAACCACCATTACTTGGGCGGATTCCTGCACCGCTACAGTTTGTGAAACCATCATTCTTGACGATACGCCTAACGGTTACATTGGCGGACAGGTAGTAGACGGCGGCGAAAACTTCGGCGGCGGAGGCGGAATCATCGAGCGTGTAATGAACGCGGAAGGCGACCCAATCGTAGGCGCGGTTATCGAGCTTCAAGACCCGAACGGGAACGTTATCGCTTCAACGGTTACCGACGCGCAAGGAAACTACTTCTTTGAGCAACTCATATTCGGGGAATATTTCATTAAGGTGAATTATAATGACATCCCGCATACGCCACAAATGATAAAAATTGATCCTACCGCTCAAATTGACGGCGACGTGAATTTCGAGGTCACAACGGATCAAGTATTATCCAATGGAGAAGTCGGTTTTGCGGATAATATTACAATAGCGCCTAACCCGACTACGGACTTTATTGAAATATCAATGAATTTAAATGCATCAGCTGACGTTGACATCCTTATCATTGACTTGGTAGGAAAAACCGTGAGCCAACAAGTAAATAACTTTAGCGCCGGCTACCAAAACATCCAGTTGGATTTAAGCCAATTCCCGCAAGGAATGTACATGGTGAGCATCCTTTCCGGAGACGAGGTATTTACCGAAAAAGTCATAAAGAAATAAAGCACACACTTTTCTCTTTATATTTATTTAAACCGCTCCTCTTTGAGGGGCGGTTTTTTTTATCGGGAAATGTCCTCTTTCTTTTCTTCGGTGAATTTCCGTCTAACAAGCTTGTCGGAGAAAACGATTAATATTAATTTAGGCTCTGATAGGCAATCGTGTTGCTGTCTCAGTTTGATACATTTGACTAAAAATCAAGATATTAGATGTTAGATACTAGACGTTAGACTCCGTTCTGTTACTTTAGTAAACAAATGTCTAATGTCTAACATCTAGCGTCTAACGTCTGAATAACAATATTTTAGAGGGCCACATTGTTGAAAATCAAATAACAGATTTACCTAATGGAGCCTAGAACTTATACTTGATTTGTGCCTTAACCTCGGATC
>JAHDDF010000330.1 GCA_020629475.1 Saprospiraceae bacterium | reverse complement strand
GTATTCAAGCGCCATAATAGCATCGGTAAGTATGGTACTTCTCTTCACGTATTACTTGAAAGGAGAAGAATAAGAAGCGCGGGAATATCTTGCACTTGCGATATCGTGTGGTTGCGATGAAGTGTGGTTGCACCACACGCCCGACACAACTAAAAACACCTTTTCAAAACCACTCCCTTCTTTCCACGTTTATATGTCGTATATTTGCGGCGTATGGAAAAAATCAGGAATTTTTGCGTTATAGCGCACATTGATCACGGTAAAAGTACCCTTTCGGATAGACTCTTGGAACACACCCGAACCATCTCCGAAAGAGACATGAAAGCACAGGCACTGGACGACATGGATCTGGAGCGCGAAAGAGGGATCACCATTAAGTCCCACGCGGTTCAGTTGTACTATAAGGCAAAGGACGGTGTAACCTATACCTTCAATCTTATTGATACCCCCGGTCACGTGGATTTCTCCTACGAGGTATCCCGTTCCATCGCGGCATGCGAAGGAGCATTGTTATTGGTGGATGCTTCCCAAGGAATCCAGGCACAAACCATTTCCAACTTGTATCTCGCTATCGAGAACGACTTGGAAATTATCCCCATTCTAAACAAGGTGGATATGGAATCCGCCATGATTGAGGAGGTAACCGAGCAAATCGTTGACCTTCTAGGTTGTGATGAGGAAGAAGTTATCCATGCCTCCGGAAAAACCGGTATCGGTATCGAGGATATTATGGAAGCCGTAGTGGATCGCATTCCCGCACCCAAGGGAGATCCGGACGGACCGCTTCAAGCCCTGATTTTTGATTCCGTTTTCAATACTTACCGAGGTGTAATTACCTACTTCCGGGTACTGAACGGAAGCATGAAGAAAGGGGAAAAGATCAAGTTCTTCAACACCGGAAACAGCTATAACGCCGATGAAGTCGGTGTGTTACAATTGGACCTCATTCCTAAAAAGGAGGTATTAACCGGTGATGTAGGATATATAGTAACCGGTATCAAGAATTCCAAGGAAGTAAAGGTAGGGGATACCATTACCTCCACCGAGAATCCTTGCGATGAAGCCATCCAAGGTTTCGAGGACGTGAAACCAATGGTATTCGCCGGTATATTCCCCATCGATAGTAGCGAGTACGAGGATCTTCGTGACTCCTTGGAAAAACTCCAACTCAACGATGCCTCCTTGGTATACGAGCCTGAAACCTCCGCGGCTTTAGGCTTCGGTTTCCGTTGCGGATTCCTAGGGATGTTGCACTTGGAAATTATCCAAGAACGCTTGAGCCGCGAGTTTAACATGGACGTCATTACCACGGTCCCGAACGTAAATTACTTCGGCTACACCAAGAAAGGCGAGCAGTTTAAAATCAATACGCCCCAAGACCTTCCCGACCCGACCATGATGGATAGGGTAGAGGAGCCGTATATCGAGGCACAAATCATTACCAAGCCGGATTATATCGGTGCAATCATGAAATTGTGCATCGAGAAGCGCGGTTTCATGACCAAGCAGGACTACCTCACCACTTCCCGCGTGGAAATGACATTTGAGCTACCCTTGGCGGAAATCGTTTTTGATTTTTACGATAGATTAAAAACCATTTCAAAAGGGTATGCCTCCTTCGATTATGCACCCATTGACTATCGTGCTTCCACCTTGGTTCGTTTGGATATCCGTTTGAACGGTGAACCCGTAGATGCCCTGAGTGCGCTTATCCACAAGGACAAGGCGTACTACTTCGGTAGGAAAATGTGTAAAAAACTCAAGGAACTTTTACCGCGCCAGCAGTTTATGATTGCGATTCAAGCATCCGTGGGCGCCAAGATCATCGCTAGGGAAACCATTTCCGCCTTGAGAAAGGATGTAACCGCCAAGTGTTACGGTGGTGATATCACGCGTAAGCGTAAGCTATTGGAAAAGCAGAAGAAGGGTAAGAAGAAGATGCGTCAAATCGGTAACGTAGAAGTACCGCAAAAAGCATTCTTAGCCGTATTGAAATTGGATGATTAGAAAGACTAAAGATATAAGACAAAAGACGTAAGACTTTTTTGTAAAGAGGCATATCTATTGCCCCTCCTATAAACCGTCTTACGTCTTAGGTCTTGCGTCTTACATCTTATATCTTTTTGAAATTGGATAAAGACAAGGAAAATAAAAACCTTCGTCCGGGCAGTATGTACGAAAGCCAAAGGACGGATTCGTTGTTCGAGCATTATAGATTCGTAGCGGATCCCAGGCAAAGCCCTGTCCGTATCGATAAGTTCCTGATGGATCGTATCGAAAAGGTAACCCGTAACCGTTTGCAACGTGCCATCAGGGATGGAGCTATTACGGTAAACGGTGAAAACGTAAAGCCCAATCACAAGATTCGCCCCAATGACGTGGTTCTTATCCTCCTTCCTGACCCGCCGGAGGTAAACGTACCCGTTCAACCCGAGGATATCCCCTTGGATATCGTATACGAGGATGACACCCTCTTGGTCGTGAATAAACCGGCGGGAATGGTAGTGCATCCCGGAGTAGGGCATTCTACGGGAACCTTGGTCAATGCCTTGGCATACCATCTCAGGGATGTGGACTTACCCTTTCGGGACGATTACGTGAGTCGCCCGGGGCTGGTACACCGTATCGATAAGGAAACATCAGGACTATTGGTTGTTGCCAAAACGGAGCATGCCATGTCCCACCTTGCCAAGCAGTTTTTTGATCACACCTCCTACCGCAGATACCTAGCCTTGGTTTGGGGTGGATTTGATGAAGAAACCGAGGGGACCATTAGTATGAATATCGGAAGGGACCCGTTTAACCGCATGAACCAACGAACCTTTCCCACGGGAGATTTAGGCAAGCATGCCGTTACCCATTATAAGGTAATGGAGGATTTATACTACGTGAGTTTGATTGAGTGCCGCTTGGAAACCGGGCGTACCCACCAAATCCGCGTACATATGAAACACCTTGGTCATACCCTTTTTAACGATAAACGTTACGGAGGCGACCAAATCCTGAAAGGAACGGTCTATACCAAGTACAAGCAGTTTGTTGAAAACGCGTTTAATTTATGCCCGAGGCAAGCTTTACATGCCAAATCCTTGGGTTTCGTCCATCCTGAAACGGGGGAGGAAATGCGTTTTGATTGTGATTTGCCGGATGACATGGTCCAATGCCTGGATAAATGGCGCAAGTATTTAAGCACCAGAAAAAAGTAATGATAGTGAAGCACCCTCTTCGATTTACCCTTCCCGCTTTGTTCTTGTCCTTGTTCTTGATTCCCGCTTGTAATTTGGAACAGAATATTGATGTGGATTTACCCTCTTATGAAAGCGAACTTACCGTAGAGTGCTACTTGGAACCCGGTAGACCTTTTCGTTTATTACTTTCAGAAAGTTTGGGCTACTTCGAGTCCGCCCAAACCAATCCTATTATTGACAACGCATCGGTTACCATTACCCACGCGGGCGGAACCGTTAATTTGATCAACGGCTTTGTGGTTGATCCTGAATTCGACAAGTTCTACAACTTTTATTCCTCTGATTTGGTGCCGGCTACCGTTGGTGCTGAATACACCCTAAATATTACGGATGATCGTGGACGAAGCATCACCGGAACCACTACCATGCTTCCTACCGTCGATATTGATTCCCTGGTACCCCAATTCAATACTTCCGATACCCTTGCTTTGGTACTGACTTATTTTGCGGAGCCTGAAGGAGATAATTGGTACAGAAGACAATTGCATTTTGGGGAAACCGTAAGAACGGCAGTAGTGGATCAAGACTTCGTTACCGATGATAACTTGGAAACGGAAGACAATAATTTCGTGTTCGGTTCCGGCTTTGAATTCGGGGTAGGGGATACGGTATTTTCCACCCTGTACAACATAGAAGAACCTTATTACGATTTCTTGGTTTCCGCCTTTGATGCCATTTCATCCAACGGAAATCCATTTGCTTCTCCCTCAAGCATTAAATCCAACGTAGACGGTGGCTTGGGCATATTTACCTGCTTGAGTTACGATAGAGATACCATCATTATCCCGGAATAATCCGGTTGTCAGGTCCACTTGTCAGGTCTTCCCCAATGTCAGGTCTTCCCCAATGTCAGGTCTTCCGACCTGACATAAAACAAATCACTTCTTGGAATCCCGCGTCAATCCCCTCAATTGCCGCATTTCCTTAGGCTTGAGCTTCCGCCATTGCCCTTGGGGCAATTCCCCAAGCTCGATATTCATGATCCGGACACGCCTTAAATCCACTACCCGATAATCGAAGTATTCGCACATACGGCGGATTTGACGGTTCAGTCCTTGGGTCAAGACGATACGGAACTTGAACTTCCCGATTCTCTCCACCTCGCATTCATTGGTAACGGTATCAAGGATGGGCACACCACTACCCATTTCGCGGATAAAACGATCCGTAACCGGGCGGTTGACCCGCACGATATACTCCTTCTCGTGTTGATTGCCGGCACGAAGGATTTTATTGACGATATCCCCTTCATTGGTTAGGAAGATGAGTCCCCGAGACATCTTATCCAAGCGCCCGATGTAGAAGATACGTTCCGGATAATTGATGAAATCGATGATATTGTCTTTCTCCCTGGAATCACCCGTACAAACAATGCCCGGTGGTTTATTGAAGGCAAGGAATACCGAATCGGGTTCATCGGGTAGGGGAGCGTTATCAAGGAGGACGATGTCATCCTTACCTACGCGGTTAC
>JAHDDF010000329.1 GCA_020629475.1 Saprospiraceae bacterium | reverse complement strand
CAATACAAGTACCGGCATTCCGATTCATCGTATACCTTCCTGTATTTCTTGACGTTGAAATAGAGATTCTCCTTGGAACCGAAAACCTTTAGGCTCTTTAACTTATAGTTTCCGCCTACTGCCTCGTCCTTTTTTTTGAATGCCATAAACGCTTCTTCCGTTTTGGTGATTTGGGTAGATGATTCCCTTTTTTAGCCTCTTGACATAGAAGAGAACCAAGACGCAAGGTAAGGAAAACCGGTAAAGACAAAAAGCTTCTAAAGCATCAAAAACCAAGGAATCAGCAAATTTGTAAATTTGCCGGAAACAGCAAGGAATCATGGCTTTTCTAATGCTTTATACCACCTTCCCTGACAAGGAATCCGCAAGGAACTTGAGTTCCTTTGCCATTGAAAATAAATTGGTGGCTTGCGCCAATATTTCGGGGATGGACAGCCTTTATTTTTGGAAAGGGGAAACCGTTACTGAAGGGGAAGTAAAATGCATCATGAAAACACGGATTTCCTTGAAGGAAGAAGTAACCCGCTTTATTGAGGAACGTCATACTTATGAAGTACCATGTATCGTTTCTTGGGAAGTTTCAGCAAATGCTTCTTATGAAAATTGGATTAATAAATCAACAAAAGAACCCGGTAATGAATAGTTCAAAAACCTTTTTATTCTTAATGCTCTCCTTGCTTTTTATAGTGGGTGCCTGCAATCCTAAAAATACGCAAGAGATAGTGGATGTCCAGGATGATACCGCCACGGAAAAGCCTGAACCAACGAAATACGAATCCATGGCGACGGATATTTGTGGTTGTACGGAATCCCTGATTAATGCCTTGGTTACCTTGGAAGCGGAAACTGATCCCGTGAAGAAAGAGGAATTGGTAAAGGAAGTTCAGGAGCAAAGAAGCAAGACCATTCCTTGTCTTCAGGGCTTGAAGGAAAAGTACGGGGATGTCATGGATGATCAAAAAGATGAGGCAAGGGCGGCACTCAAGGAACATTGCCCTGCCTACTACAATATGATGACCGTTCAAATGATAAAATAAGGTCTTGATAGAGGCTGTTTAATCCAAGGGGAATCCTACCTTTGCCAAAATTTTCAGTTATGGGATTATTGGACGGAAAAGTTGCATTGATTACCGGCGGTTCGAGAGGAATCGGGGAAGCGATTGTAAGGCGTTTTGCCGCAGAAGGAGCTAAGGTTGCCTTCACTTATCGTTCCTCCGCGGAAAGAGCGAATGCCATCGTTGCTGATTTGGGTGATAACGTAAAAGGCTATCAGTCCGACGCTGCTTCTTTTGATGACGCTGCCGCACTCGTTAAAAACGTAATTGCCGACTTCGGCAAGGTGGATGTACTTATCAATAACGCGGGTATTACCAAGGACACGCTTTTGATGCGTATGTCCGAGGAACAATGGGATGCGGTAATTGATACCAATCTGAAATCCGTATTTAACCTTACCAAGAATATCCTTCGCCCGATGATGAAGGCTAGGGGCGGTTCCATCATTAATATCTCCTCCGTAGTAGGAATCATGGGGAACCCCGGTCAAGCGAATTACGTTGCTTCCAAAGCGGGTGTAATCGGTTTTTCCAAAACGGTTGCCCAAGAGGTGGGGTCAAGGAATATCCGTTGTAATGTTATTGCTCCGGGATTCATCGAAACCGACATGACTGATGCCTTGGACGAAAAAACCAAGGAGGCTTACCTTACCAATATTCCTATGCGTCGCCTAGGAACCGGGGAGGAAGTAGCGAATACATGTGTTTTCCTCGCTTCTGATTTATCCGCCTACGTTTCCGGTCAAACCATCAGCGTTTGCGGAGCGATGTGCTGTGCTTAATTTGGATAGGGAATGAATGATTCCTTTTTCATGAATCATTTATTTTAAATGTGCTTTTCATGGTAGAATTCGAGAGATTCACGTTGTCCAATGGTTTACGGGTCCTGATTCATGAGGATCACGCTACTCCGATGGTAGCGGTGAATGTCTTGTATAAGGTCGGGGCAAGGGATGAATCACCTGAACGGACGGGATTCGCCCATTTGTTTGAGCATTTGATGTTCGGCGGTTCCAAAAACGTTCCCGACTTTGACGTGCCCATCCAAATGGCGGGAGGTGATTGTAATGCTTTTACCAATAATGACGTAACCAATTACTACGATATAGCTCCTGCGGAGAATTTGGAAACCTTGCTTTGGTTGGAATCCGATCGGATGGCGGGTTTGAATATCAATTCGCGTTCCTTGGACGTCCAACGTAAGGTGGTGGTGGAGGAGTTTTCGGAAACCTGCCTCAATATCCCTTACGGGGATGCTTGGCACCGGATTGCTGAAACGGCTTACAAGAAGCACCCTTATCGGTGGCCCACTATTGGTTTGGTGCCGGAACACATCAAGGACGCCGGCTTGGAGGATGTCAAGGCGTTTTATGATAAATACTATTGTCCGAATAATGCCATCTTGGTAGTTGGAGGAGGAGTTACCCGTAAGGAGGCGGAGCCGCTTATTAGGAAATGGTTCGAGGAAATCCCTGCTAGACCGTCCCCTGAAAGAAACATTCCCCAAGAGCCTTCGCAGATAGAATGCAGAAGGCGGGAAATTAAAGCCGATATTCCGCTTGAAGCGATTTACTTGGCTTTCCATATGCCGGAACGCACGCATAAGGATTATTATGCCTTGGATTTGTTAAGTGATATTTTGGGGAATGGAAAATCCTCCCGCTTGTTCAAAAACTTGAGGAAGCAGCAAGGGAAATTCGCTGAGGTAGATGCCTATATTACCGGAAGCGTTGATCCCGGGCTTTTAATTATCGAGGGAAAAATTTCCTCGGGTTTTACTTTGGAACAGGCGGAGTTAGCGATAGAGGAGCAATTAAGGGAAGTAAAACGTACCCTTACGGAAACGGAATTAAACAAGTACAAAAACAAGGCGATTTCAACTCTTACTTTTAATGAAACCAGCGTTTTGAACCGTGCAATGAATCTTGCTTTTTTCGAGTCTATCGGTGACGCGGATTTGATGAACAGGGAAGCGGGGATTTACCGCACCATTACCATTGAGGACATTAACCGTGTTTCCAACGAGTACCTTATTCCTTCCAATAGCTCCGTGATTTGTTACAGAAAAGGATAAAATTCTCCTTCATCCGACTTTTATCCCCGCTTTCCTTTATATTGACGGTTTACTTACCTCCCCGGAATGAATAATCAAGCAATATGAAGTATAGTTATTGGATTTTCCTACTTTTTTTATCCGTCGGAATGTTTGCCTGCAAAGGCTCAAAGGGAACGACCCAAGCTCCAAAAACGGAATCCAGATACGATGCAATGGCGAAAGACATGTGCGCTTGCATGGGTGATTTTTTAGAGTTGGTGGATAAGTTGAATGCCTTTAGCGAATCCGGTGACACCGAGGGCTTAATGGCGCTTATGCCCCAACTCGAGGCGGAAAGTCAAAAAGTGGAACCCTGCGTTCAGGAATTAGAAACCAAGTATCCGGAAATGCAGGAGGATAATCCTGCCGAGGAGGAAAAAGTTAAGGCGTCCCTGAAGGAGCACTGCCCAAAGATGTACAAGTTATTGGAGGAGCAGGAGGAAGGATAAGATTATCGAAATGGGGATGAATACAAAAGGCTTACTCTTGGGTGGGCTAATGGTCTGCTCCGTACTTATGATTTCCTGTAAGGGTGGCAAAACTACCACGAACACTTCCCCGATCCAAGAATCGAAGCATGATAGGATAGCCAAGGAAATTTGCGACTGTAGCAACGAGGTCGTCATTTTTTTGGAGAAAGTGGAAATGAAGGAGTCAGGGGAATACGCGTTTACGGAGAAAGAAATCAACCGTATGGAACCCTTGATGGATGATTTCTTGAAATGCATTCAAGGTTTGGCGGATAAATATCCTACCTACGGTGAAGACCCGGAGGAGGAGGCATTGGCGATGAATGCTTTAAAAAGAAGGTGCCCGCCGGTATACCAGGTAATTATGAATCGAAGGGAAAATTAGAATCGAATGAAAATGAAAGCAGAAATCTTATTCGCGCTCGTCGCTTGTATTTTTATCCTTAGTGGCTGTAAAGGCGCTAAGGAAACAACAGATAGCAATAAACCCAAAGCGGATGTAATAGCGAAGGAGATTTGTGATTGCGCGGCGGACTTAATTGTAATCGTAGAAAAGATGGAGTCCGTAGATGAGTCCAGTTCCGAGGAAGAGTTAAATGCATTATTTGCCGAGGGTGATCAAATTATGCAAGAAACCGAAAAATGTATTACGGCACTTGGCGTGAAATACCCGGAGGTGGATACGGATGAGGCATTAGCCAAGAAAGTAGAGGAATCCATAAAAAGACAATGCCCGAAATTAGGTGAGGCTTTTGAAGAGTGATTCAAAGAGGGAAGGACTCTTTTAAGTTTTTATTATTTGCGATTTTTATTGAAAACAACAAAACTTAACTCTAGTGAAAGGTTTGCAATATTACCCCGTTTTGATCCTTTGCTTTTCTTTTTTTCTTTTGGCATGTAAAGTGAGTAAGAATACCTTAAGGGAAAACCCGGAAGAAACCATATATGATACTGTCGCAAAAAAATCTTGTGATTGTATCCAAGACATGTTGGCTTTATTTGAAAAGCTCCATGAGTACCAAGAAAGAGGGGAAGAAGATAAAGTACTAGAGATTGTTAATGAATTAGATAAGCCCTTGTTTGAAATGGAGTTATGCATAGATAAACTAGC
>JAHDDF010000328.1:4128-4735 GCA_020629475.1 Saprospiraceae bacterium | reverse complement strand
GACAGTTCGATCAGAAAATCCATTAACCTCAAATACCCGTGCGGATTGTCCGGTGGCAGTATACAATTCCATTCTTTGGATAGGGAATTCACATTCCAGATTCACCATACCAGAAGTAGGATTGGGATAAACCTTAAAGTCAATTTTATTGATATCCTTTACGGAAATGGTAGCCTCTACATCCAAGCAAACCGGCTCGGATATACATCCTTCCACGGAGGTTTCAGTAAGGCAAACGGAACCGAATCCACCGTCCCAAACTACCGTAACCAAGGAGCTGCCCTGCCCGGCGACAATCTGACCTCCCGTTACGCTCCAACTAAATGATGATCCGGGATTACCGCTAGCCTCATAATCGAAAGTACTTGCGGGAAAGGGAAAAGCTTCTCCCATCGGTGCGGCGGGCTCAGGCACCTCATGTACCACGATATTGACGGTTTTCTCGGTAGTACAACCGTTATCGTTGGTAATGGTGACCGAGTAATCATAATTTCCTGCATCAAGAATAGTGGAAAAACTTGAGCTTTCTAATCCGTTGGACCACTGGTATGAAGTTCCACCGGAAGCCGAAACAACAAGGGATTCACCAGCGCAAATTTCGGTATCC
>JAHDDF010000328.1:0-4118 GCA_020629475.1 Saprospiraceae bacterium | reverse complement strand
TGACAAAGGGCGGAAACATCTTCTTGGGTCAATGCCCAATCATAAATCCTTAAGTCATCCATTTGACCGTCAAAATACCTTGGATCCTCGAATTCTGAACCTGTTCCGTCCGGTGCCGTGCCTAAGGTAATAGGCGCAGTCGTACTGAGGAGTTGTCCCGAGTAAGGCGTAGTGCAAACCCATTGACAATCCAGGTACATTCTAATTTCCGAATCCGCCACAACAAATACCAAATGGTACCATGTATCGGGATAAATCGCGTCAAACACACGGCAAACGGGAAAATCATTATTGATTCCGATATCCGCACTTAAATTAAAAGGTGCGGTTTCGCCCGATAAGTAAATAAAATAGGAGCGGTCATTCAATTGACTACTCTCCCCTTTCCATAGTAAACCTTCTATATTAAAACTAAAGGGAGTATCATCAATAGTATTGCCCTCTTTTTTAAACCACATGGAAAAGGTCAAGGGTAAATCAAGGGATTCCTGCGAATGGGGAATTTGTAAATAATCATCTACACCATCAAAATCCAAGGCGGTTCCCTGCCCGAATATTCCATCGCCGGAACTAACACCTGAAGATACCATTCCGGGAAGGATACCTACTTCATCGTTGGTATTACCTTCCATCATGTAATGCGCCAACATATCGGTTTCAACATCTTGGGCTAGTAACGGAAAACAATAAAAAGAGAAAAGAGTAAGAAAAATAAATGTTCTTGTAATTGTAGAATACAATGTTGACATAATGGGAATTATTTGTTGTTGTTTAATATCACAAAGGTAAAAAACAAAAACTATTCCGCCATATCTTCACTAATTCAAGAAGTTAAGAACCTCTTCAATAACAAACCCCGTACGTAAAATCCTAAAATGCCCGGTCCCTTCTATTTCAATAAAAGAGGACACGTCCCAATTTTCATGAACGTTCCTTGATTGTCGAATCGGGATAACCCTATCATTTTTATCATGGATGATTAAAGCGTTTTTTACGCTCGCGGATTTCACGTATTCACTTACGTTCATTTTATCCACGTTAATATCATAGGTCTCCTCTACCCTTTTTATTAACCGTTCTTTTACTTTATCATGAATACCTACTTTTTCGGATACGTCCGAAATACGTTCACGAAATTTATCGGGAGTGGTTAATAAAACGTATTTATCAATTTTAATATCCGGGTTTTCCCCTAGGGCAAATGTAGTGGCAACACCGCCAAAACTATGACTGATTAATTTCTTAGGATTGAATTTTCGAATGAGTAATTCCACCAATTCGGTAAATTCAAAAAGACTGGTAGCCCCTTTACTACTGAACCCGTGAGAGGGACCATCAAAGGCAATAATCCGATATCCTTTCTTTAATAATTTAGGAATGAAATCAGAAAAATTACCCGCTTGACCTTCCCAGCCGTGAATCAATAAAATGGTTTCCCCGGTTCCGCCCCATTCGTATAAGCAAATATCAAAACCCTTGAAATCCAAGGTCGATTTCTTTGAGGTATTTAATACTTCCAATTCATTCTCCCTTAATTTGGTAATCTTAGGATTGGTCAAGGCATCAAAAGCCAAATTGGTAAAAACACCCGGAATAATTCCTGAAACAAAACGGATAATACCCTTCCTCATGATTGTAACTTATGACCATCCAACAACAAAAAGATCATTAAGTTGAAAATCAAAACTCTTCCACTCTTCCACTCCTTAACTCACCCACCTACACCTTTCCGAGTTTTGCGGCAATGTATGCGGTAGTCCAAGCGGATTGGAAATTATAACCGCCGGTTATTCCGTCGACGTCCATGACCTCTCCCGTAAAAAATAAGCCGGGTACAACCTTACTTTCCATGGTCTTGGGGTTAATACTGTCCCAAGAAACGCCGCCACAGGTAACGAATTCCTCCTTATAGGTGGTTTTTCCTCTTACGGCGTATACGTCATTCGTAAGGATATCGGTAAGCTTATTCAATCCCTTTTTCCCCAATTCCTGCCAGCGGCGCTCTTTGGGAATACCTGACTTTTCCAAGAGAAAATGCCAAAGTCTGACCGGCAAATCATAAGGTCTATAATTCGCTACAATCTTTTTTCCTTGGCTATTGACGATACCCCTCAAATTCTCTTTTACGAGTTCATGATTTTTCTCGTTTACCCAATTCACCTGCACCTTACACTCGTAATTCATCTCGGATAAAATCCGGGCACCGAACGCGGATAATTTAAGGATGGACGGACCACTCATGCCCCAGTGGGTTATGAGCAAGGGACCGTCCGATTTCAGGGCGGTTCCTTGAATAGATGTCAAGGTTTCCTCTACCACGATGCCCATTAATTCCCTAACGGGTTCCTCGGGCATATTGAAGGTAAACAAGGACGGGACGGGGTCTTCGATCTTATGCCCCAATGTTTCCAGCCATTCCAAGCCACTGCGCTTGGGTGAGCCTCCCGTAGCTACGATGATGCGGTCATAATGTTCAGGAACGGGCGTTTCCTTTTTGAATTTTAGTTCTATCCCTCCTTCACCCGGAATAATTTGGGTAACCGCCATTCCGGTTTCGATATGAATGCCCAAGCGTTTCGCTTCCTGCATAAAACAATCAATGATGCTTTGGGAATTTTGGGATTGGGGGAAAACGCAATTGTCTTCCTGCGTTACCAAGGGGACGCCTCTATCCTCGAACCATTGCATGGTATCACCGGTGGACCATTCGCGGAAGGCTCGTTTTAAAACTTTTCCGCCTCTGGGGTATGCCTTGACCAAATCGGGAATGGAGGTGGTTCCGTTGGTTACGTTGCATCTTCCTCCTCCTGAAATCTTGACCTTCGCCAATAATTTCTTGGATTTTTCGTAAATGACGACGTTGCAGCCCGGGAAATTTTCCTTGGCATGAATGGCGGCAAAAAAGCCTGCCGCACCTCCTCCTATAATTGCGATATCCACGGTGTAAAGGTAGGGTTTGTGGGGGAAATGGTTCCATCTGCCTTATTTCATTCCAATGGATTTTGATTGTTCCATTAGATGCAGAATTAATTCCTGAACCTTTTCGGGTTCTTTTATTAGGTGGAGGGTTGGTTGGGTCATTTGTTTTTTATCTAAATAATTAAAAGCCCTGAATTTAATCTTCTTCTTGGGAAAAAGGATTACATCACCTTCCTCATAACCATGATACCTTTTTAAGAAAACGGAATCAAGGCTATCTATGGGAATCCGGAATTCCTTGAAATTATAATGCCCTGTTTTTATAATGATTTCATCTTTTGTAATATGGTATTCCGTATGATTTCTTGCCTTCTTTGAAATCCAAAACGTATTTTTCTCAAACCATGCGATAAAACGACTAAAAAACATTATTGCAAAGAGAAATAGAACCGTGGGAAATTCCCCATCAACAATAAACCGGTATACCCCATAGGTGGATAATAATAAGGTAGCCAATAAAGAACCTAATGTATCCAAGGCGTCCCAAGGAAATTTTATTTTTCCGAATTTCGGAAATGATGTCCAAATGGTACCATCATCATCCTCATTAAAATCTTGAATTAATTGTGGCGTTTCATTTACCCCCCTTTCTTCCTCGACGGTTTCGGATGCGGCGAAGGGTAAATTTGCCGCTTTTCTAATTTTTCGGTTTACCTCGGCAGGATTGGAAACCATAAAAAGCGTCGTGAGATTCGAGCGCTTCGCCCTTTCGAAATCATAGGAATCAATCTTAATTTTTGATTTGGTAAATAAGATCACATCTCCTCTGGAATCACCCGGCTTTTGGACTAAATAAGTATCCGATATTTCATGGACGGGAATATAGTATTCATTTAGTTTTTTAAATCCGGATTTAAAGACGACATATTCATCCGTGAGTGTATAGGTAGTATCCGTTTTTACATCCTTTCCCAACAGGTATCTAAAAATGAACTTTTCCTTGACGGCAAGAATTGCCGCTAATAATATAATGGCAGCTATGAAAATAATATTAAATTGGGTATCCGATTCCTCAGGATTGGTAACGATAAAAAAGATAAACAAGCCCAAAACAATAAGGATAGGAATCCGGCTTACTTTTTTACCGAAGTGTTCCCTTACCGTATTCCGGGACAATCTTTCTTGCCAGATGATGGAGC
>JAHDDF010000327.1:2335-4740 GCA_020629475.1 Saprospiraceae bacterium | reverse complement strand
GAAAGACCTGACAAGGGAGTGAAAGACCTGACAAGGGTGACAGAATATTTAACAAGGGGCACGTAGGAAGACTTGACTTTGAATTTATTTTTAGAACTTTGCCGCAAATCATTTGACATGGCAAATAAAGTAGAGGAATTTAACGCGTACCGTACCAAGATGAACGAGAAAATCTTGGGCTCCGACAACCGCTTTATGAAGCGTTTTTTCAATTTGGATACCAATGCATATAAGGAAGGCGCCTTGGATGTAAAAACCAAGGAATTACTGGGACTTGTTGCCTCCATGGTTCTTCGTTGTGATGATTGCATCGCTTACCATCTTGGAACTTGCCATGAATTAGGCGTAACCAAGGAGGAAGTATTCGAGGTATTTTCCATTGCCAACCTAGTAGGTGGTTCCATTTGTATTCCGCATACAAGGAGAGCGTTGGAATATTGGGAAGCACTAGATGAAGTTAATGAGGGAAAGAGTTAATAGTTAAAGAGTTTTATTATTGCATGGCCTCCAAGTAACCGGCGGGGAGTTGGTAACCTAATCTAGCGGCTGCTTGGGCATCGCTGAGGGCTTGGGGCATGTTTCCGGTATCGTAATACAAACGGGAACGGTTATAGAAGTAAGTGGCGTTTTGATCATTTAATTCTATAGCACGATTAAAATCGGGTAATGCCGCTTCATTCCTTCCTAGGAAACGGTTAAATAAACCGCGTTGGCTAAGGATATCCGGATTGGCTTTATATTTCAAATAAGCATCACAATCCTTGATGCCGTCCTCGTACCTTTGGAGGGCTTGGTTGGTGACCATTCTATTGATATAAGTCTCCAAGTGCGTAGGATCTAATTCTGCCGCTTTATTCAAATAAGTAAGGGCTTCTTCATACCGTGATTGCCCGGCAAGGGCGCCGCCATAATTCGAAAGGATTTCAGGGTCGGTATCATCGTATTGAATGGCTTTTTCATAATCGTTTAATGCCCTAGCGAAATCCTGCCTATCAAAATAAATTTTTCCTCTATTATTATAAACGGTAGCACCTTCCGGATTAATACTAAGTGCCTTATCATAATCCGCTAATGCCTTATCCAATTCATTTCTTTCCCTGTATTCCCTGCCTCTATTATTATAACCAGTAGAAGTTTCGTATTTACTTAAGGCGTGATTCCATAAAGAAATACTATCCCGCCAAACCAGGTTTTGATTAAAGCAGAGCAATGCCATCAAAGCCGCGTACATCAAGGCTCCACCTTGGATTATGTTTTTCATTTTCGCGTTCTTGTCCAACATTTCCTGCAGGAAATATCCTAGGATAAAAAACAAACCGAAGTAAGGGACATAGGTAAACCTATCCGCCAAAAAGCCTTGCCCAGCGCCGAAGAATTGCAATACGAACATGACATTAAACAGGAAAAATGCGGCACCGAAAATGACATAAGGCTTCTTGTCCCTAAGTAAATACAATCCGAATCCTAAGGCTAAAACCAAGGGCACGGAAATGTAATGATACCATTCCAATTTTCCGGGATAAGGATACAGGCATACCATCTCATAAGGGACGACCGCCTTAATTAAATATATCACCAAGGAATATCCGGCTAAAGCAGCCCTTCCGGGAATGCCCAAATCCGTGGTAGCCGTATCTAAAGTACCCGCATCTTTTAATACTATTATTCCCAACAAACCCACGGCGAGGGAAAGAAGGAAGAAAGGTATTTTTTCAATAACTAAATTGAATTTCAAATCACGCTTGAACCAGTAATCCAAAGCAAGCATGCTTAAGGGCAATGACACCGCTTGGATTTTGGATAAGAGAGACAGGACAAACAAAGGAATGATATACCAAAAGTATTTTTTATTCCCGCTCTTAATGAAATAGGTATAGGACACTAAGGAGGCAAAATAAAAGATGGCAAAAAGGACGTCTTTCCGTTCCGTAGCCCAAGCCACGGATTCCGCACGCATGGGATGGATACCGAATAATAAGGCAATAAAAAATGCGGTATTCCGCTTCAGTCCCATTTGTAACAGAAGCCAGAAAACAAAGAATACGCAACCCAAATGAAGCAAGACATTATTGGTATGCGTAACCCTAGGATTTAATCCGAAAAAATGATGTTCCGCGGCAAAGGAAAGCGTGGTTAAAGGATTATAACCACCGATGATATCCGTGGTAAATATTCCTTTAACGGACTCGGCGGTTAGCCCTTGGGTAACGAAAACGTTATTGATGATATTCACGTCATCATCCCAAATCACGAATTGGTGGTCGAAGCAAGGAAAAAATACGAGGAGGGTCAAACCTAAAAGAACGGCAAGGAATTTCTCGTTGCCGCCTTTCCAAGGACGGTTGTCCGTTCCTTCCAGCTTTTGTTTTGCCTTCTTTACCTTTTTAGTGGAGGTTTTCTTTTTG
>JAHDDF010000327.1:0-2235 GCA_020629475.1 Saprospiraceae bacterium | reverse complement strand
AACAAGACCAAGATGCCGGTTATCAATGCCATTCCGTAGTTGGCGTATCTTGCCCAAGTGGCACCGCGCCACATCGGGATTAGGAAAATAAGGTACAAGGGATTTGCCCAAAGGATATTCATGTTGTTTTTGCAAACCGCGTGTTCCGTCCCGAACCACATGAAGACAAGAATAACACCCGCAATTCCAAGGAGAACGAACCAGAACCCATCCAAGAAACGCATCAACTTATTCATGCGGTAAACCACGGTGAGAACAAGCATGATGATGCAAAAAGCGGAAAACAGGACGAATGGGCTGAGCCATTGCCTTGGAGGGGTATAGCGTTCTCCCGCTACCAATACTTTGGGATCATCGAAAATTTTGGTGTAAACGGAATCCCCGTCTACCCTAGCATAACCGAAATTCTTGGACAAGTAAGCCGGAAGAAACATTTCCTGCTTGATATCCGCTACGGCATCCGTTGGCAGACCCATAATTAAATCAATCCCGAAATCCTCCCAAGGGCGATCCTCCACGTGCTGGTCTAATAAATCGCGGAAGGTATAATCCGTTCTTTTTAATTCGCAATCCGGACAATCATAGGAAATGGTTTCCTTAATATCCAATTCATTTTCAAGTATATCCCTGAGTCGAGTAGCGCAGTTATCAAAAAAGAAATCGTAATAATAATCCTTGTTTTCCGGAAGTGCGTTCCACTCCAAAAACTTGAGGACTTTATGTTGATCCGTTTGGGATAAATTCATCTTTTGTTCCGTAATTACTTTGTCGCCTACGGAACGATAATAACTTAATGTTCTGGAAGTGCTTTGTTTTGCTACGTGGTATAATAATTTCCCTCTTAAAAAATTAGTATAAAAACCGGGTTGATCAAAATCAAAGATCCCGTAATTATAAATAATATCCGTACCCCTATCAAAATTACGTACCCGATACGAACTATGCCCGAACGCCATGTATAATTCGGCACCGGGTGAGTTGGTTAATAATGATATTTGAATAGAGTCCCTTTCCGCTTTTAATGGAAGAAAGGAAAAAAGGAAAAGGAAAATTATAATGGTATATCTCACCTCTTGTCTTTTAGAAAAGACGTAAGATATAAGACCTAAGATAAAATGAAGGATTAAATCCTAAGTCTTATATCTTAAAGTCTCCCATCTAATATTACATTAAGACACCGTCTATTGCTTCCACATTCGGTGGTAATTCGGTTTCTCCTAGCATTTCCCTTAAGTCAATTTCAATGACCCTACAGAGAGAAAGCATCGGTATATCATTTCCTAATCCTTCAAATGGATTTTCGGAATAATCACCTACCAATTCCATCATTAGGAAAACCCATCCCACAATCATGGAAAAAGGAATAGCCAACCAAACCAAATGCTCCTCTAAATCATGAAAAGCGGTAACCATCCCGAAGGGTAAAAGGAAAATAAATATACCCACGAATATCATGGAGGAAGCAGCATATTGCCTAGGAAGCGGGAACTTTTTAATCCGTTCCGCTTTTCCTTGATGAACGTAGAAATCATATAGGATCTGCTGCAATTCCATATGACGGAAATCATCGATTAATCCTTCTTTTTTCAAGTCCTTCAAGTCTTGGGCCTGTTGGTCGATAATTTGAGTTGCCGTATTGCGATAATTAATTAACCGGTCATGCTCCTCTTTCGGTAAAAAGCACTCTAAGTTATCCCGTGTATCCACATCATCCAAAAGACCGATTCCGAAGCGTTTCATTCTTTTTTCCGCCGCCCTTTTTAAATGCCCTCTTTGACTGATATGCTCCCAAGGAGTGGGTATTAACAATTGGCTTCTTAAAGCATATAACCATGCAATATGGCGGTATAAAAGTTTTTTATGAACCCCTTTGATTTCTTCTTCGGAAAATCCTTTTCCATCGTGGTCCGTGATGAATCCTTTTACACCCGCACCCCAAGCACGACTTGAGTTAACGATGGCACCCCAAATTTTACGGGCTTCCCATAATCTTCCGTAGGATTGGTTATTTTTAAAACCTACATAAAATGCAACGGCTGTACCAATAACCCCGATGGGTAACCAAGGAATATGCATCCAAGGAGAATGGGTTAATTCATAGGTAACGGTAATGATGGTTGCCCACAGTCCGATGAATAGCAACTGCCATCCCGTAAACCTCATTATTCCTGTAAAACTAAAATTCTTCCGTACGTACATTTCTTTTTAATTAAGAATGATTCCGATAATTATCGA
>JAHDDF010000326.1 GCA_020629475.1 Saprospiraceae bacterium | reverse complement strand
GTAGCGTGGATCATGGCGCCGTATTGTTCCAGGATTTTACGGCAGGTAGCCAAACCGATGCCGGAGCCGCGTTTGGAGGTGAGTTCCCCTACCCTTTCGAAGGGTTGGAATATTTTTTCGAGTTGTTCTTTTTTGATTCCTACGCCATTGTCCTCAAGGGTAACCCGCCAACCGGACTCTCCGCGTTGGCTACGGATATCAATTCGCGGAACTACGCCATCCTTGACGTATTTCATGGAATTGGAGAGGAGGTTTTGGAAGAGTTGGACCAAAGGGGTTTGATGCGCCATCACTGAGGGTAGTGCGCCTATTTCGATTTCCGCACCGGTTTCCCGGAGCTGATTCGCGAGCACGTTCATGGCAAGCAATAAGGTATCCTCCAAGTTTATCTCGGAAAGATCCGCCGTGTATTTTCCGGCACGTGCAAAAGTCAATAAATCCTCGATTAGGATTTCCATACGATCCCCGGCATCACGGATGAATTGAAGGAACTCTTTGGCATCCTCATTATCCGGGATAAAATCCCCTAGAAGCTTTCCGAAGCCTTTTACCGTGCGGACCGGTGCTTTTAAGTCGTGGGATACCATTCCCACGAAGTTTTCCAGCCCTTCATTCAAGCGCAAAAGCTCATTGTTATGTGCCTCACGCTGGCGGGAGATTTCCTTCTCGTACTCCAGCTCGCGCTCCGCTTGTTGGAGCATCATTTTCCCTTGGATGGTCCGGACATTGAAATCATTTTTCTTGCCTGCAATTTCCCGTTGTAAATCCAGCAAATCCTTTACGGACTTCAAGGCAAGTTCCGTGTAGCCCATGGACTCATAGACCTCCATCATTTCCTCGTAGAGGCTCATTACTAATTCGTAGGCTTCAATCTCCAAGCAAAGCTTAAGGGCTTGTTCACCCCGCTCCCTAGCCTTGGGCAAATTACCCAATGCCTTATGGCACCTAAAGGTACTGATCAAGGAAACGGCGTAGGGTTTTCCTTTTTGTTCCAATCTCCCGGAAATACGGATAGCGGCTTGTGCTTCCTTGAAGGATTTTTCATAATCCCCATTGAAGCAATACATCTCACTGAGAGAGGAGTGAACGGTAGAAAGGTAAAACTCGGAGCGCCTTTCCTTTAGAATTTCAACCGTTCTGTTTAATTCACGAATCCCCTCATCGAAACGCCCCATTTTCCCTAGGGTTACCCCTACGTTCATCAGGGTTATACCTAGTTGTAATTCCTCCTCTGAATCCCTTAGGTTACGGCTTGCCTCCAAGAAATGCTTGAGGGCTTCCTCGTATTCATTCAACTCATAAAAAACCGCGCCGATACTGTTTAAGGAAATGGCTAACCGGGCTTTGCTTACCCCGATTTCCTCTTGTAACTCAAGGCATTTCTTAAAATTGGTAAAGGCATCGAAAAAGTCCAACCTGCGGCGATAAATCCCGCCTTGTAAAGCAAGCGTTTTTGCTTGTCCTTCCTTATCCCCTAGGCGTAGGAAAATATTTTGTGCCTTCTCGGCAAAAGAAAGCGAACTTTCATCATCGTTAATATAAAAACAGGCAATGCCCATATAACGGTAAAAAGCGGCTTTTCTTTGAGGGGATAAAAACTTGAGTTCATTTCCGTAATTGGCGGTAAAATATTCACCCTTCTCAATCGCCTCGTAAAAATTCCCTAGGAAAACCTCCGATTGTAGAATACGCAAAAGGGATAGTCTGACACCATTGGGATAATCCGCTTCTTTTGAAAGCCCCAAGGTAACGGTAGCCAGCTTTTTAGCATCAGCCGGACGTTCGGACAAAAGCATAAAAGCCTCATCCAATGTTGCATCAATCTTTTTCACCCCTCCATCCATACACTCTACACTTAGCCTTTCAACTTCAATACGCTGCCCAAACAGCAATATTCAAGCCTAACTTAATCAGGAGTTTACACTCTTGAATAAATTATAAATACAGGTTGTTCACTTTGGATGAATGTTCTACACAAAGATTAATAATTTTCATAAAAAAAAGCGGCAAATCCTTTCGGATTTGCCGCCTTGATTTAAAGAGGGTTTAATATCCTTGACTAAGGATAAATTAAGTCAACAACAATACTCCCTCCTTTGACTTTGTTCATCTGCTTTTTAGTGATGGTTTTTTTAACCACCACTTTTTTAATCGTCTTCTTCATAGTTCTTAGATTAAATAATTAAGAATTAGTTGGTACAAACACCTAAAAAATAAATTGCAACACTAACAAGGGTGAATGCCACCCTTGTGACATGGTATAAATTTACGTTCGATTATTTCCAAATGCAAAGTATTTTCAACAAATACCTTAATTACGATTTAGTTTAATTTCTAATTAACTGTTTTACAACTTATTGACAACCAATATTTTTAATCCATATATTTTTGAAATCCATTTCAATTTTTGAAAAACAGGGTTCATTCACGGACTCAACCCGATCACATTACAAAAAACATTAATAATTTAATATTTTCTATAACGTTGTGATTTTACGCCATTTGTGCCGTTCCTCTCTTCAATGCTATAAAATTAACGATTGCCGTTAAGGCATCCGCGATGGGGAAGGAAATCCAGATTCCTAGGAGACCGAAATAAGTAGGTAAGATTAACAAGAGCGGCATGAGGAAAAATGCCTGTTTGGTCAGCGTTAATAATAATGCGGGGCGTGCCTTGCCCAAAGCTTGGTAATATGCCGCACCGATTAATTGGAGGGTAAGCGTGGGCGTAGCTAGAAATACCCAACGAAGAGCGGGAACCGCAGGTTCTATCACTGCCGATTCATTGGTAAAAATGGAAATAATCCAAGGAGCCGCAATCATGATCAAGGCAAAAATTCCTAGGGCTAGGACGGTTCCGTATTTGATGGAGACGTTAATTACCTCCTTCACCCTATCGAATTTCCGGGCACCGTAGTTGAATCCGGCTATCGGCAGGAAGCCTTGGGTAACCCCGAAAACAGGGAAATTAGCGAACATGATCATCCGATTGATAATGCCCCAAACGGAAAGCGCTTGCTCTCCACCGTAGGCAAAGAGGGCATTGTTTAAGATGATGGCAAGCCCGCTCACCACCCCTTGCCTTGCTAGGGTCACGGAACCGATGGACATGATATCCTTGATGACCGGAATCTCTAACTTAAGATACTTGGTATGTATCCGCATTTCGGATTTACCGGAAAAGATAAAGAACAGGGCATATAAGCAGCTCGCTACATAGGCAAGCATGGTAGCTATCCCTGCGCCCAACATCCCCATATCCAGGATGATGATGAGGATGATGTCCAAGACGATGTTAACGATGGCGGGAATGATCATCGTAATCATGGCTTGACGGGGCTCCCCCTCAGCACGGATGACGTTGTTCAACATCATAACCAAGGCAAGGAAGGGTACGCCGGGCAACAAGCAATGATAGTAAATGTGGGCTAGCGGAAGTACATCTCCCCTCCCCCCGAATATGGCTAAAACCTCATTGTGGAAAATATAGCCCAGTACCACGAAAATTACCGAAAGAAGGATGGTAAGGGTAAACTGGTTCCCGAATGTCCGAAAGGCTTTTTCTTTTTCACCGGCACCCAGTGCCCTTGAAATAACGGAAGCACCACCTACCCCGATTGCCATACCGATGGCCGCTATCAAGAAGGTAATGGGAAGAACCACGGTAATGGCGCCAATCGCCAAACTACCGATGTACTGCCCCACGAAGATGTTATCGATGATACCGTTTACCGAAAGCGTCAGGATACCGATTGCCGCCGGGATCGCCTGCTTACGGAGCAGTGCGGGTACGGGTGCGGTTCCTAATTCCTCGGAGTGGGTAGACATGGGCGCAAAGGTAGGGTTTTATATCCGTCTTTAAGGTAGTGGAAACGCGTCTACCCGTCATCGCCTCTTTAGGTAAGATGGTTCGAAAAATAGGAATGGTACCGGGACTGTTTGGGAAAACCTTGGCAAACTACTTTACAACGCTATACCGGCTGTTCTAATGATTCGTGATTCTTTTCCATAATGCACTCCGCTATACTATCCCATAAATGAATACGACATGCCAAGGCTTCCTTGGATGTTTCGATTACCTCCTTCCATTTTTGGACATCTTTACCGCACAATTCCTTAATCATTTCCAAGGCAAGCGGCCCATGATCATCACCGTCTACCTCTATGTGGCGTTCCAAGTAGTATTTGATTTTCGGGAAGCGGGAAGCGGCGGTTTTTTCTCCCTGCTCAATAATGCCTAAAAACATGTCCGGAATCAAATCCTCCCTACCGAAAGTAAATGCCGCCGCAATCCGGTGGATTTCACCCGAACGAATCACGGAAAAGGTGAAATCCAAAAATTGCTTTTCCCCTTCGGCTAGATTGCTTTTTTCCAATACTTCCTTGTAACGATCCAAGGAGTGGAAATTATTCAACAGTGTCAGTATCGGTCGGGTGTCCGCCCCGACTTCCTCCATGGCGTCCAAGTACATTTCGAAATGGCTCTTGGGTTCGCCTATCTCATTGACATCCGTTTCTTCTCCGTGGACAATTTCATTAATGAACCGCGCTGTAGCGGAATTTTTCACGGGTTTCCAAGGAAGGGAAACACAAGTCAGGTGCATCTGTAAAGATTTCAGTAGGGACATAAAATCCCAAACCGCGTATACGTGCTTTTCCATAAAAACCCGGATGTCGGACACATCCGAAAGCAAACGATAGACCTTGTGCTCGGTTAGTGCGTTCCTAAGGTCGGAAATC
>JAHDDF010000325.1 GCA_020629475.1 Saprospiraceae bacterium | reverse complement strand
TTTTGTCCGCATCCAAATCCTATCGAAGCGTGCCTCGATACCGGATACGGAGGTCAGTTTTGCCAAAGGATTTTCCTTGGGTGAAAAGGTTATTCCTTCTTCCTCACTACCGGCTGTCCACAGGTCTTGGTAACTCAAAGCTTGAAGGCTTTCGAATTCCTCTTCCTCACGGATATTAAAATCACCGATAAGCATGGCTTCCCCCGGGAAGGTTTGAAGGTAATCCGTTAGTAAGCCCAGTTGTTTAGCCCGTTTTTCCTTGGGATTACGTGCCATATTGCTTGACAAGTGAAGCCCCGCTAAGCGGAATGGTTTGCCATTGAATTCCCAAGTAGCAACAGGAAAACGTTTATGTTGGGAAAACTCCGTTTCCACCAGATTGAACGGATACTTGGATAAAATTACGATACCGTGATGCCAAAGCCGCTTGCTGTCCGGTGCTTCGGATAGGTAGTAGTTTTTTATCCATTCGGATGCCAATATGAATTTCCAAAAATCCTTTTTGACTTCTTGTAGGACGATGATATCCGCATCCTCGTGCTCTAGGATTTCCAAGAGTGCGGGATGGCGTTCTTCCGTCCTGATTTCATCGTCTTTCAATCCGGCGGCAAGGACATTGTAGGTCATTACCTTTAGCCCGCTAACCGTTCCTCCGGTGAAGCTTTGGCGGTATGCTTGCCAAATATCCTCATGGAAAAAATAACTTAAGCCTGCCTTGAAATTCGCTTGGGTTGCTGCTCCGGAAACGGTGTTTTTCTTGATTTCTATCCATGCTTCTGATGGAAGCTCGTTAGCGGAAACGAGGTCTACCCGTTCTTGGCGATCCCAAACGATTTCATCCCCGCAGGAGATGTATTGTACACGGCTCCAAGGGATATCGGAGTCCGCCCATTCCACCAGTGGTTTCTCCCTGAAACCTGAAGGAGCTATCCTATCCGCGAAACCGATGCTGAAAGCCCTTTGGTTGAGCTTCTCATCCCATAGGATGCGGTTGTATATTTCCCGACTTGTTGTGAATTTCTCTTTCACGACCGATAGGGGTTTGTCTTCCTTGGTATTGCCAAGAAAGGTATGAATGTAATATGATTCAAATAAGAGCTTGTTTAAATTTTGGTCATTATGTCGAGAAGCATCAATTTTTTGATTAATCGAGGCGAAAAATTGGGATAATAGCAGGGCTATTAAGCCCTGTTTTTCAACGAAGAGTAAGCGAAAAAGTGAGCTTCGCAGACCAATTGCTAAACTTTAAAAAAGCTCTAAATGATTGCACTCCTACAGGGAGTGAGTCATCGTAAAACGAATATTTGAATCAAGCATCACATCGGTCGTGGATTGAATACTCCTTGAGGGAGTGGCTAATAATTATTGATGATCTTCCGAACGACAATAGGTGTAAAACCGTTCCTTCAAGTTTAATTAAGTTATAAGAATTTGAACAATCTTGTTTTTTTGCGCTTCACATTTAAGCAGTTTGTAAGACGGTTTTCTTTGAGATGAACTTGTATTTTGCGCCAGAACTAACCATTAACCACAATATCATGCATATGAACCGTTGTTTGTACACGGGCTTTTGCCTTATTCTATTCTTTTTTTCTTTCCAATCCATTAATGCCGCTGATATTACGGGGGTGAAAATCACTTCGGAAGTGGCACATCATTTCCAAAGCCATTTTACGGATTTTGAAGTATATAAAATCTCAACGGATGAATTGTTATCCGCCTTGGAGACAGGGAACCAAATCAATTTAAATTTAGGAGGGGATGAAACTTGGTTTTTATCCTTGTTTCGAAATCAAATGTTTAGTGATGACTATGTAGCTTGGGAGCATACGCCCCAGGGTGATGTTAGAATTACGGAACATCCTGAGGTAACCTATGATGGTTTTACGGCTGCCGGGGAAGATTTAAGAATGACGATTACCGATGATTTTATTTTCGGGATGATCCGGGAAGGAAGTGATGCGGTTTACATTGAGCCGGTATCACGAATCATGCAAGAGGAAAATGCGAACCGCTTCGTGGTATACCGTGCTTCCTCCGTGGTACCTAATCCCGACCTAGTTTGCGGTCATACGGATACCAAGGAACGAATTGCTAAGCCATCCGAGGATGTCCTGAGATTGTTGGATACCTCTACAGGGACAACCCTTTGCCGCAAGGTGGAAATTGCCCAAGCATATGATTCAGGCATGCAGTCGCGCTACGGTTCCAATACGAATCTCTCTACATGGAATATCGCCATTTGGAACGTCGTGAATTTATTGTATAGCGGGGCATTTACCGTGGATATTTTCTTTGAGATAAAAACGGAGGCCTTCGGTCCTTCCATTACTACAAGTACGGATGTACAAACCTATTTGCAAAATTTCCGTGCTTGGGGAAATGCCGGCGGTTTTGGTACTACGTTCGATATCGGTAACTTATGGACGACTGTTGATGTATCGGGTTCGGTCATTGGTTCCGTCATGGATATTCCCGGAGTTTGCGGAAGTTTCCGTTATCAATTGTTTGAGGATTTCGTGGGGCCTACTAGTATCCCGCCTACAGGTGGCGCACTTAATGCCCTTGCTATTCTTATTGCTCATGAAGCAGGACATAATATGGGGATGTTCCACAATGATCCCGCAGGGGATAATATTATGGAGCCTTTCCTGAACGGTGCGGCAACCTCCTTTACGACGACCTCCAAAGCGTATTTGGAAAATACCTTATTGACGCTAGGATGTTTTTCATCTTGTTCTTGTATCGAGGTGAGCCAAGTAACTCCCGTGAATTGCGCACCCGATGGTTCTACCTATGATTTAGAGGTGACGGTGGAGCATGATTTAACTTCCGGAACCTTTTCCTTAGGAGCAGGAGGGGTATCGTCAAGTCAAGCTTACGGCGCCAATCCGCAAACGGTAACCCTTAGTAGCGTTCCTGTGGGAACTACGCTGGTTACCGCGGTAGATGGCGGGGATGGAAGCTGCAATTTTACGGCTACCTTGGATGTTCCCGCTTCACCGGGTTTAAGCATTGGTAGTACTGAGTTTTGTGAAACTGAAAATACGGATCAAAATCTCATGGCTACCTTTAATGAGCAATACGGTTCCATTGAACTAGAAGTGAACGGTGATGATTACGTTTCTTTTGAGCTAAATGCCCAATTTCTGGATAAGGACGGAAATGTAGTGAGTAATTTCCCTTTTGGTACTTTTGCCAATGCTGCTAATACCGTGGTGTCATCCGGTCCTCTGAATTTGGCGAATGCCCCGTACACGGTCGTGGTAGTGGATTCATACGGTGATGGCATGAGTTCCCAAACTTGCTTTGGTGGAACGGAGATTGATGGGGATTATACCGTGCGGGATGGGCAAGGAAATATTATTTACAATGCGGGGCCACTTAGTCCTACGGATTGTAATGGTAATGATGCCTTATCGCAAACGCATACGTTTACACCTGCCGTCGATTTAACCACTTCCGGGAATTTCACGGGTACCGGAGTTACGGACGCCACGGGTGATGATGGTCTTGCCGTTTTTAATCCGGCAACGGCAGCGGCAGGCAGGCACAATGTGGATTATTCTTTTGATACGGATAAAGGATGCTCTACCCAAAGGTTGGTCTTGGATGTGTACGCGGTTCCGACGGTTACTTTGGTGGATGCTCCTTGTGTTACCGAAACAACTTATGATGCGGAAGTGAGTATCGACTTAGGTGCTTGGAATTCCGTGCTTGCCGGTAAGGCAGCGTCTATTTCCGTTTCCTCTACTGAGGGAACTTTATCATCCACGACCATTTCCGCTTCAGGAAATTTGATGATTACGGGAATACCTGAGAATACGCCTACAACGGTTACGATTGGTGACGGTACGGAGAACGGAGGTTGCCAAGCAACCCTGATGATAGCGGGACCGGATTGCTTGCTTCCTGTGGAATGGCTTTCTTTTGAAGGGCGAAATGTAGGTGATGCTAACCTTTTGGAATGGGCTACGGCTACGGAAACGGATAACGCCGGCTTCGAGGTTTGGCGAAAAACGGATGCCGAGGAGACTTTCAAGAGAATCGGATGGGTTAATGGACAAGGAAATGCTGCTGCCGTTTCCGAATATTCCTTCCGTGATTCCGATTTGGAAAATGAGGTTTCCGTTTATTATTATCAATTAAAACAAGTGGATAATAACGGGGAGTTCGCGTGGTCAAATATCGTGACCATTAAACCGGATAACGGTATTTCCTTCTCCGTTTTCCCGAACCCGACCAAGGATCTTATTCAAATACAAAGCCTTGGTGATGTCAAAGGAAATGCGAGTTTGACTTTGCATGATGCCCTAGGAAGATTGGTAAAAGAACAAGTGCTTTATAACAATAATAATACTTGGAAACTTTCCCTTGGTGATTTAGCACCGGGTGTTTATGTATTGAGTATAAACGCGGATGGAGAATTGTATTCCCAAAAGGTAATCCGGGAATAATTATCTAGGAATCAAAATCAGTTTGATGTAAGAATATGAACGGGGTAAGGAGTCAACTTTACCCCGTTTATAATATCCCTATTCTTCGGAGTTCTACCAAAGTTTCCAAGTAGGATTCCCTTGATTTTACCTCTATAATTAAATGCGGTTTTTCAGGGAGGTTGTCCAAGGCTTCAAAGAAGCCGTCAAAGTCCTGTTTTCCCTTGTGGCGAGGAATTTCCTTCTTTAAATTAGGCTTTGATAGGCAATCGTGTGGCTAATTCAGTTTGATGCATTTTGCTAAAA
>JAHDDF010000324.1 GCA_020629475.1 Saprospiraceae bacterium | reverse complement strand
TCGCCCGCCGTCCAGGCAGCGGGTGCGGTTACCATAACGGTTCCCGGATCATATAATACCCCCATCGGAAGAATGACCCTGATAAAGTCATTATCATCGGTGGCTTGGTTAGTGATATTCGAAACAACAACATTGATACTACCGGAACCCGTGGAGCCGTCAATAGACGTGGTAGGACCGAAGTTCGCCTCAAAGAATTGGGTTGAAGCGGGAACACCCGTAATATTAATGGGTAGGCTCTCCCCAAGTTCCAAGTTGGTGGAGTCCTGGCAACCCGAGAATGCTTGGAATGAATAAGTGAATTGATCTCCTGAGACGAATTCGCATTCCGGCACCATTTGGAAGCGGATAACGTACTCGTTTGAATCAGTCGGCATCAAGGCATCGAAGCCTGCCAAGCCATTATCATCCAAGTAGGGAAGGATTTCCGCGAAACTCGGGAAAGTATACTCCTCTCCTCGAATGGTAAGATCCGTTACGACCGGATCCAAGGGGATATTCACGAAGGAACCACTTGGCGGATATGCTACTTCAAAAGAACCCGGCACGAATTCCAATCCTACCAATGGGATATTAAATTGGGTAATCATGTCGAAGGCATAGCCCAATCCCGTGTTTCGTACCAAAATCTCGTAATCCAGGACGGTACAAAGGTCAACGGCGGCTTCAGGTTGCTCCATCACCTCCGCATCCAAGGACGCCTCCAATGTGGTTAAGCCCAATTGAAGGTTCGTTTCCTCGCAAGGGGCGTATAAATTCGGTGTCCAATTGGGTTCATCAAAAGGCGTACAATTCCACCCTGTCCTGAATTCCAAATCAAATACCCCGCAATCATTCGCGATGGCGGTTACCAGATAAATATTACAGATATCCTCAGGGGCATTGTTACTAACATTACTTAATAAAGGATCAGGGTAAGCAAATACATCATTTCCCGTACCGTAGGGGATAAGGGTAAGGTTTTGGGTAACTCCCGTACTCAATTCCCTAATGGATGTAATGGTCAATGAAGTACCCGGAACATCCACCCCGATCCAGTTTAATCCCGCATCGGACTCCGTGGAAGTATTGCAATGCTGAATAAGCCAAGTAACCGTATCCACCAATAATTGAGGGCTAGGATTACTCAAGGGCTGAATCGAAAATGACGGGGGATCCATATAAAGGATATCATTGTTTACTGAATCCCTCTCGTAAACCGCACATGAACCATCACCGATTAATTCGGCATAAATTCCGTCACGGTAATAGATTGCCGGATCGAATTGAAACAAGTTATTTCCGTTGGAACTTCCCGTAAACGCACCGCAATTGGCTACGATATTCAATCGTAAATCAAATACGTCAGAAGTAACGGAGTTATAAGACGGAATATAATCCAGCGTATCAAAGGTAGCTACGTAGTGCCCATCGGGGAATTGATCAAAACCGGGGATGGAGAAGTAATCATTACCAAAAATAGGGTGATTGGGAATGGAAACTTCAATATCCAATCCTTCAAAGGCATCCAAAATGGCAGGATCGAAATCGAAGGAAATGGAATCCACGAATGCCGCCGGGCGGTACTCATTGGGGAAGAAGGAATTGAAATCATTCCCGAAAATCACGACCCCGTAACTCAGGTTACTCTCGTTACATCCTGCGGGAAATTGTGAACCGGAAGGAAAAGAGAACAATGAGGCAGGATTGGAAACCGTAAACGCCTCCCCGTATTGATCACAAGAGATAGCATTGCCTCCTGAGGTGTGGTACATTTCACCCTTGAAATTGGGCACCAACTTGAATTGCTCGTTATAAGGCCCTTCTTGGTTCAGGGAGAATTCCCCGACGAAGGTAATGGTATCACCCGGAATGAGGGTAAGACCCGTAGATGCCAAGCAAGCATCCAATTCAATATCCAAGGTTTTATTCCCTGCCGCATCCGTTGAAAGATTCGCATCCGCGGCGGATACGGTACAGGTTCCTGAAGTACCATCTAATTTCGAAACAAAAACGGTCCCTCCTTGGAATAGGAATACTTCGGAAGCATCCGTAGATCCATCAGGGTTTCCGTAGTTTATTAATACGCCTACGTCATTTGAAATTATGTCATCCCCTACCAAGGAAGTGATGGTTATATCCACCAAATCACAAGCAAGAGCTACGTCCGTATTTACACCGGCCGGATCTACTTGGGTCGTATAAGTTTCATCGGTAAAACCGAAAGTAGTACGTTCTACATCAAAGTCTATGGTACGGATACCATCGGCACAGGGAGGCAAGGTTGACTCAGGGCAAGGCGGTACGGAGGGGTGAAGGGTCGGTCCTTCCAAATCACCGCAATACCATACATGCCTACAATCACAGGATGGACAATAATGCGCGAATTCCAACGGAACCATAAGCGGTCCGGGAGGAGCGGTACAATCCGTGGTAAAGGCAAGATTCAAATTAAACTCACCTTTTACCTCATCCGTTACGGAAGCATCAAATACCAATTCCAAGGTATTACCGACCGGCGTAACGGAAAGCAGGGGCAAATCGGTATTAAAACCTTTGGTTAGAGAACTCAACGCCTCATCCAAATTTACACCAGCGGGAATTTCAATGGTTACGATGAATTGCTCATTATCACCGCATTCCTTTTCAAAGGCGATTGCCGTCCTAAGTTGAAAATGGGAAACCGTAAAGGTATCCAATGATATATCCGCGTCCGTGGTAGTGGAATTCTCGAAATCCGACCTTGAATTCACGGGTCTAACGATACCGATATTATCCTCGCTAAAACGAACATCACAGTTATCGGAATAAGCGATCATGGAGTTTACGGAAGTTCGTTTCTCGTTTTCACAAGCATCTTCCGTTCCCTGGGCGGTGTTGCAATCGAAACGGTAATCTACCGTCATTTCGAAAGACTCGTTTATGGGAAGGTCATCGAAATAACCATCACCATCGGCATCCGTCAAACCACCGGGTCCATCAGGATCCATCATAAATAAAGGATGCCCATCCAATAAGGTCAAACTATCGAAAGTGGCTAAACTTACACCCGCTATGGTAAAGGAAATGATTTCGTAACCGTCTTCCACCAACAAGAAATCGTTCCCGAGCGCTATCCCCGTTTCCACGTCCAACATGGTACCGAAACCGGGATCGATTTCGTTTCCGTCATTGGTATAGGTTACGGTTTGGCTTCCTTCGGTACAATACCCGGTATTGGAATTCGCCACGGAGCCGGAGTTTACTACCGTTGGATTGGCGGAACCAACGCCGATACCCACAAAGTTGTTGACGACTTCGGATTCACAAACGCTGCCGTCACAGCCCCAGGAGGTAGTGTGAACACTGGTCCTATTAAGCGCGCAACTCACCACGCATACCGTTTCCGTTACAATTATTGACTCATCCGGGTCCAAAGCAAAATCACCGTTTCCGGGATTGCTTCCATTCATGTTGCCTTGGAGTAAAGTGCCTGAAATATCAACCGTTACTAAGGTATCTGTCCCGACAATGGATTTAATCAAGGGGACGGGAATTCCATTTACCTCAATCCCTGAAACGTAAATACCGGGACCTTGGAGATTGGTGTATTCCAATTCGGTAATAAAACCGGAAAGACCACTATTCGCCAATATAATTTGACGTTCAAAACATTCATTTAAACGTGAAACCGTAACATTATTCAAAGCGGAAGCAGTAAGGTTTGGAACGGCAAAAGCATCCTTATATTCCGCTGTAATATCAGTTTCCTGATTGTTGATTCCGTCGAGGGTATAACTCAAGTCCCAGGTATCGAATACGATAAGGGCGTTATTTTGATTCAGGGTGTCGATATAATCGCAATTGGCGCGAAGGAGAAAGGCAAGTTCCACATCCGTATCACCTAGGGGATCCAAATCAGGGAGATTTAGAACCGCGCCCGTGGCATCGGAGGACTGGACCACCACACCGGGATCAGATAAATCGGGGAGGATACTCACGAATTCGGCTCCTTGGAAAATTTCAAGGAATGCCGTAATGTTTTCCCTGGGTTCGATTTCCAAACCCGTGGTACGTACGGTAATAAATGCCGTATCCGCTTCACCGCAAATGTTCAGGAAGTCCGGTACTCCTTCAGCACCGCTGTATTCCACGATGAGGTTGTCCTGGGCAAAAACACCCGTTCCCGCCAAGCAAAAAAACAAGACGAAAAAAAACGAGGAGGCGTATCTTTTTCTCATGATTGCCGTTTTTGTAATAGTCCTTCTGTTTTTGTTTTCTCTATACTCAAGGATAGTTCCAAACAATAGAATAACAGTCCTACGCTTGAACGTAGCACACATTATGGCGAAGTAAACGGCTGGAAATCAGGCAAAAATAAAGCCCTTATAACAATTGGTTTTCTCCTAGCGTCGTCATCCTTGGCCCCCGGAAGCCAATCCTTAACGGCTCCCCCCCTTGAGTCACCTCAATATCGCACAAAAATCAAACCAAAAAATTGTAATGGAACGATCCGGTGAAACTTCTCGCTGTAGTATTTTTTTTATGCGTAAGACTTTGATTAACAATTAAGCCATTTAAACACGCCCGGCAAACACCATACACTACGGAAGGCGCATCTAAGAGGTAATAGACCACTAAAACATTCACGTGTACATCTATGGATTTATCTCGAAAAAGCATAAATCTCTTTTCGTTCTTGTTTATCCTATTATTTGTTACCCTAGGACTCCTTTGGCATAAAAAAGTAAAGAAGGACAGCATACGGGAGGTTTTCAGAAACTCATTATCCGTTTCCTCTTT
>JAHDDF010000323.1 GCA_020629475.1 Saprospiraceae bacterium | reverse complement strand
TCTAAAAGCATTAGTAACTTAAATTACTTGACGTAAGACATAAGACGTAAGATTGGGTATCTTACGTCTTATGTCTTACATCTTAATTCTTAAGTAAAATGGAATATAGAAGGCTTGGATCATCCGGCTTACAAGTGAGCGCCCTTTCCTTGGGTTCTTGGCTTACTTTCGGAAAACAAATCAGTGATAATATCGCGGAAAAATTAATGATTGCCGCTTATGACAAAGGGGTAAACTTCTTTGATAACGCGGAAATCTACGCCCGTGGGCAATCCGAAATCGTAATGGGGAAAATCCTCAAGAAATTGGATTGGGACAGAAGCACCTACTTGGTGTCCTCCAAAGTTTATTTCGGTTCAGGCGGAAGACTGCCCAACCAAACCGGGCTAAGCCGCAAGCACGTTACCGAAGCTTGCCACGCCGCCTTGAAAAGACTTCAAGTAGAATATATCGATTTATTCTTTTGCCACAGACCGGACAAGCATACGCCCATTGAGGAAACGGTGCGTACCATGAACGACCTGATTACCCAAGGGAAAATCTTCTATTGGGGAACATCGGAATGGTCCGCTTCGGAAATCATGGAGGCGCATTTGGTAGCCAACCGCCTTGGTTTGATTGGCCCTACCATGGAGCAGCCGCAGTACAATATGTTCCATCGGGAGAAATTGGAAAACGAGTTCTTGATGCTGTTCAAGAATTTCGGATTGGGTACAACCATTTGGTCGCCCCTTGCCTCAGGTGTACTTACCGGTAAGTATTTAGATGAATTTCCTGAAGGAACCAGACTGGGCATGAAAGGCTTGGAATGGCTCAAGGAAAACTCCTTGACACCGGAACGCTTGGATAAAGTTAGGGCTTTGAAAAAATTAGCCGATGAAGTCGGCATATCTTTGCCTAAATTTGCGATCGCTTGGTGCTTGAAGAACCAAAACGTATCCACCGTAATCCTAGGGGCATCCAAGGTTCATCACTTGGAAGAGACCTTGGAAACCGTGGATGATTTGGAAAAAATGACACCGGACGTAATGGAACAAGTGGAGAAAATACTAGGGAATAAACCCGTACTACCTCCATTCTAATCGAAAACACTTAATGGCACGAATATCCATCAACCTCAAGGAGGGAAAGGCAAAGAAAAGGTCCAATATCATCATCGGGATTGACCTAGGGACCACGAATAGCCTGGTGGCATATATGAAGGACGGAAAACCCGTAGCGGTTAAGGGAAAATCAGGTAAGAATACCTTGATTCCCTCCATCGTCCATTTTGATGAAAACAATAAACCCTTGGTAGGTGAAGCCGCCAAGGAAAGATTGGTGGAACATCCTGAAAGGACGATTTACAGCGTTAAACGCCTAATGGGAAAATCCTTTACGGACCTTGAAGATTTCAAGTCTTTTTTCGGATATACCATTATTGATGAGGATGAGGAAAAGCTTGTGAAAATCAAGGTAGGAAAGCGCTATTTCACGCCCGTTGAACTTTCAGCGGAAATTCTCAAGGAATTAAAATCCGTTATCGAAGCGGAATTGGACGCGGAGGTTACCCGTGCCGTAATCACCGTTCCCGCTTATTTCAATGATACCCAAAGACAAGCTACCCGCGATGCCGGTAAATTAGCGGGTTTGGACGTCCTTAGAATCGTTAATGAACCTACCGCCGCTTCCTTAGCGTACGGCATCGGTTCCAAGGAGGTGGATGAAACCGTAGCCGTTTTTGACCTAGGAGGCGGAACTTTCGATATTTCTATCCTTAGCATTCAAAATGGAATTTTTGAGGTATTGTCTACCAATGGGGACACCTTCCTTGGCGGTGATGATTTTGATAAGGCTATCCTTGATTTTTGGATAGAAAACGGAAGTATTTCCAAGCAGGAACTAGAGGCATCCAAGGAGTTTGCCCAAAGCATCCGTCTTGCTGCCGAGGAAGCGAAAAAACACCTTTCTTTTAATGATGTCTTTTCCAAGGAAACCCAAGGAAAAACCTTGAGCATTTCTAAAGTACAATTCGAGGAAAAAACGGCGGCTTTACGCCAACGTTGCCTGAAGGCTTGCGCCAATGCGATGCAGGACGCCGGCTTGAAAAATGTTGAAATCGACAAGGTGATTATGGTGGGTGGTTCCACTAGAATCCCTTCCGTAAAATCCGCCGTTTCCGAATTTTTCGGAAAGCCGGTTTTCGATAAACTAAACCCGGATGAGGTTGTGGCATTGGGTGCTGCGGTTCAAGCGGATGTCCTAGCCGGCAACCAAAAGGAAATCCTTCTACTTGACGTAACACCGCTCTCTCTCGGTATTGAAACCGTGGGCGGCTTGATGGATGTTATTATCCCTAGGAATTCAAAAATCCCCGCGAAAGCCGGGAGGAATTATACCACTTCCGTAGACGGTCAAGCCAACCTCAAGGTTGCCGTTTACCAAGGGGAAAGGGATTTGGTGGAACACAATCGTAAACTCGGGGAATTTATCCTTGGGGGAATCCCGCCCATGCCTGCCGGATTACCGAAAATTGAGATTCACTTCATTTTAGATGCTGACGGAATCCTGCGGGTAAAGGCGATGGAAAACCGCTCCGGTGTCCAACAAACCGTGGAAATCAAATCCCAATACGGAATTTCCGAAGAGGAAATGGCGTTAATGCTTCTAGAATCCTTAAAGAACGCGGAAACGGATATGAAGACCCGTGCCTTATTGGAAGCGAGGATAGAGGCGAAACATATCTTAATGTCCGGGGAAAAATTCGTAGGACAAAACGTTCATTGGATGACGGAAGCCGATGTCCTTGGGATAGCTTCAAGGATGAAAGTCTTGGAAACCGCTGTTGAAGGGGAAGATAAGGACGCCATCAACGATGCCATGAATGAATTGAACGAGTTCACCAAGCCATTGGCACACAAGGCAATGGATAAAAATATTGCCGAGGCAATTAAGGGAAGAAAGTTATAGGGAACGGATTACGCTCGAATCCACCCCTTCCATTCAGGAATTATTAACGAACATCATGTAGGTCAAGGCAACGGCAACCGCCGTTATCGCTATTATAACGTATAATACCGTTCTTGCATCTTTCTTATCCTTTGCGGCTTGCTTTTGTTTTCTTCTGGATTTTGCCATGATATCTAAATTTTATTCGGTTCCGTCAAGATAGGAATGATTTTCGATTTGAAAAAAATGATTTCACCGATTTTTTGCAACTATCGATTTTTAGGAAAATCCCTATTTTAAAGTAAACAAACGAAAATCATTATGAGTCCTATTCTTAGAAACATTTTAGCGGTGATAGCCGGCGTGGTTGTGGGAAGTATCGTCAACATGGGGATTGTCATGATTGGTGATCAAATTGTCACATACCCGGACGGCGTTGACCCCACAGACTTCGAAAGCATAAAAGCCGGTGTTCATTTGTTAGATTGGCATCATTTCATCGGCCCTTTTCTTGCCCATGCAATAGGGACATTGGTTGGTGCGTTCCTAGCAGCGAAACTAGGGGCAAGACGAAAAATGACCTTAGCCTTGATTATCGGTGCTTGGTTCCTCATAGGAGGAATCACGATGATAGTCATGATGGGCGGACCGCTTTGGTTTAAGGTCCTCGATCTTACGCTTGCTTATTTCCCGATGGCATGGCTTGGCGGAAAATTAGGTAGCGGAAGAAATCGAACTTAAAACTACCTTTGCCCCTTCAAATAAACACTTTATGCAGTATCGTTTACTTGGAGCGTTTTGTCTTTTCTTGGCAATATGCCTTTTCTCTTGTTCTCCGAAACTTAACCCGAATCCGGAGATCAAGGATTCCTATAACCAAGAGTTATACGGGAAAAGACGGTCCTTTACCGCTGCCACAGGAAATGCCTTGATGCGGAAGTTCCTGACACCTCAGGAATACCTGATTCCCGAGGATTTGCAAAAGGATATAGAAAAGAACAAGCGAGTCATCCAGCATCCACCCAAGGACAAATGGGTGAAGGGATGTAACTGGGAAACGGTTTTATTGAATGATGTCTTGGCTTATAAAATCGTTCCCGAGGGATTAGAAGACAAGTCAAAAGCCATCATGTACCTACACGGCGGTGGTTTCGTCATCGGTCCTTTTTCTTTTCAGTGGAAAATGCTTTCCCATATTGCCGTAGCTACTAATCGTGTGGCTTATGTCCCCATTTACCGGATGGCGCCTTATCATCCCTACCCTGCCGCGCAAGAGGATTCAGTCCTTGCCTATGAGGCAATCTTAAAAAATCATACAGCGGAAAACGTATGCCTTATCGGCGATTCGGCGGGCGGGCATTTGATTTTTAATGTGGCTCAAATCGTTAGAAATAAGAATGGGGAAGTCCCCGGAAAATTGGTTGCCCTCTCCCCTGTCTTGGAATGTAAGTTGGATGAAAAAGGCTTGGCTTGGTATGATCACAAGGACGGCATGCTCAACTTGGAGGATACCAATACTACTTTTAGGTTTTACCTAAATGGCGCGGATTACGACGATCCCTTGGTTAATCTCAAGGATAATATGGATTTTACCGGGCTTCCCCCTTGTCTTTTACTTACGGGTACTTATGAATTACTACACCCCGGCACCTTGGAATTCCTGGAAAGGGCGAAAAAGGAGAAGTATGACATCACCTATATCATCGGGAATAAAATGATGCACGTTTGGCCGGCGGCAGTGGGCATTTATCCGGAGAGTGAATTGGGTATGCAGCAGATTGCGGATTATATTAATTTTTATGGGGTGTCTCCGTAACTGTTTATTTGTTTTTATTAAACCAATCCTCC
>JAHDDF010000322.1 GCA_020629475.1 Saprospiraceae bacterium | reverse complement strand
CAATAGTTCGGTAACTTTTTAGAGGACTTGGAAAATAAAAAAGGAAGTATCAATTTGTATGAATGCGAACTCTTACAAAAAATACTTCCAATAAGAGCGAGGCTCTCATGGAAAAGTTACTAAATAAAATGGAAGGCTTAAAGAAGCCTAGAAAATATTTTATGGTTTCGGTCATTATTTTGTTTTTATCAATGCGAGGTCGATATACATTTAAGGGGATGCAGCGATATGGTAAGAAGAATGAAAAGACGTTTCGATTACAATTTGAATCGAAGTTTGACTTTCTATCGTTCAATTCGGCTCTTTGCCTTGATCGGTTATCAGAAAAACGGATATTGGCTTTTGATCCGTCGTATCTTCCAAAAAGCGGTAAGCACACACCCGGTAAAGGCAAGTATTGGAGTGGCTGTTTGGGACGGGCCGTTCCGGGTTTAGAAATAGGCGGATTAGGTGTGGTGGACCTGTATCACAACACCGCCTTTCATTTGGAGGCCGTACAGACACCGTCACCCGCCGATCTTCAAGAAGAGGGAAAAACGATGACTGACCATTATGCCGAATTAATTATCGAGCGGGCCTCAGAACTGGAGGTGCTATCTAAGTATTTGGCTGTAGACGGCTATTTCTATAAGCAAAAATTCATCGATCCGATAAAAGACCGTACTTGTTTAGAAGTCATAAGCAAACTTCCGAAGAATGCAAACCTCAAATACCTTTATAGGGGGCCAAAGCGAAAAGGAAGAGGACGCCCTAAAAAGTATGATGGAAAAGTGAATATGAAAAAAATTGACAAACGGAGGTTCAGACAAGCCTACCAAGATGACGAGGTAATATTATATGAACTTGTCGTTTGGGCAGTACACTTGAAAAGAAAAATAAAAGTGGCGTATGCCGAATTCCTTGATGAAGGAAAACCGACGGCTAGAACGGCTTTTTTCTTTTCCACCGATTTGGAATTATCCGCAACGGACATTTATCGTTTTTACAAGGCACGATTCCAAATCGAATTCTTATTTAGGGATGCCAAGCAATACACGGGGTTAACCCACTGCCAAGCTAGAAGTAAAAACAAGATTCATTTTCATGTCAACACTTCTTTATCAGCAGTGAGTGTAGCTAAGGCCGCCCACTATTTACATTGCGACAGACAGGATTTCAAAAGCTTTTCCATCGCGGATATAAAGACCTCGTATTTCAATGAACTTATGCTAGATTTATTTTTATCAAACTTTGAAATCAACCCTGAGTTGACAAAAAATAAACTGGCAATCAATCGTATATTGGATTTTGGCAAAATTGCCGCTTAATTTTTTACCGAACTATTGATTACAACAGATAGCTTCAAAAAACAATTATGGTATGAAATATATCCATGTAGTATCTATCATTATTCTTGTAGCATTTTCTTCTTGCAAAAAAGAAACGCCATTACCGCTTGAAGGAAAAAACAATTTCAATATTGATAATGCTCTGCAATCCTTAAAAAAGGAACAGAAACTCTTGATTTATTTTAATGCGTATTCATGCATAAATTGTAGAAGGATTGAGGAAACAGTTTTAAAAAACAAAAAGGTTCGCCGGCTTATTTCCGAAAATTATTCCTGGGTCGTTTTGTATGTTGATGATAAACAGAAAATCCAAAACCCGGAAAACAGAAGGGATTTACTGGGCAATATTATTACTACAACCGGGCAATTAAACGTGGATCACCAAACTCAATTGTCAGGCACGGGAACTCAACCTACCTTTGCGATAATCAACGCGGACGGAGATTTAGAAAAACAGATATTTCATACTACCGACATCAAGGAATTCATTGAAATTTTAGAGGAGAAACAAAAATAAAACGATAAGATGTCGCAATTTTTCAATTCCTAAAACTAAAGTATCTTATCTTTCCATTACATCAATTCCTAGAACCAAAACCGGGAAAATTGAAAAAGCAGAGCTGGAGAAAATACCTGTTTGAATTCTTATCCATCTTCGTAGCGGTTATTTCCGCCTTCGCGCTGAACAATTGGAATGACAACCGAAAGGAGAACGAGGCGGAATCCAAGATTTTAATCGAAATTTCCAATGGTTTGGAAAAGGACTTGGAAGACGTTTATATCAATTTAAACGGGCACAAACAAGGAATTCAAGCCTGTATCTTTTGGAGAAATATCATTAACGGTAAACAAAGCGATATAGATTCGGTAGCACAACAATACTTGAGACTTACCCGGGATTTTACTTCCATCCAAAACACTTCGGGATATGAGACATTAAAATCCAGGGGTTTCGAAATCATGGACAATGATTCCCTTCGGCAAAAAATCATTTCCTTGTATGAATTCGAATACCAAACCCTTCAGAAAATCGAGGAAGAATATTTCGAATTACAATTCCAGGAAAACTATTTCGAAAGTTTAAATAATACAATAGCCCCTAATCTTATTTTTGATGAAAAAGGAAATATTCTTTCCGTCAACATTCCCTTTAAAATATCAGAACGGGAGAAAAAAATACTATTAAGCCATCTCTGGAAAATACAAGTCAATAGAAATTTTGCCCTAGGTTTCTACGATAAGGTAGAGGAGAAAATCAATGACTTACAGAAGGACATAAAAAAGGAGTTGCAATAAAAAATAGTTCCCTTCCTTCTAAGCACCAACCAATGCCGATAAAATCCCGATATTGATACCGCATCAAATCCTTGCCTTATGGAATCCGTCAAAACCCACTACCGTACCTGTAATATTTGTGAAGCCATGTGCGGGATCGTTATCAAGCACCAAGACGGGGAAATCCTCTCCATCAAGGGCGATGAAAATGATCCGTTAAGCCAAGGGCACATTTGCCCCAAGGCGGTAGCGTTGCAAGATTTTTACAAGGACGAGGATCGCTTACAGCATCCGGTACGGAAGACGGGGGACGGCAATTGGGAGCAAATCTCTTGGGAGGAAGCCATTGATACGGTCGTTTCCAAATTCAAGGACATACAAGGCAAGTACGGCAAGAACGCCCTGGCTACCTACCTCGGGAATCCCAACGCGCACAACCTCGGCAATGCCTTGTTCAATCCCATGCTTATCCGTGCCCTTGGGACGAGGAATCGTTTTAGCGCATCTTCCGTGGACCAACTACCGCATCACGTAGCGGCGAATTATATGTTCGGGCAAGGGCTACTGACCCCTATTCCAGATATGGACCGGACGGATTATTTCATCGTGATCGGCGGAAACCCGATGGTATCCAACGGTAGCATGATGACCGTCCCTAATTTCCCGAAACGCTTAAAGGCATTGCAAGCAAGAGGCGGGAAAATGATCGTCATTGATCCAAGGAGAACCGAAACCGCCAAGCGCGCGGATGCACATTATTTCATTAAACCGGAAACGGATGCCTTGTTTATCGCGGCATTGATCCATACCGTTTTTGAGGAGGACGGAGTTGATTTCGGTCACTTGGAAGGCATCTTGAAAAACACGGCGGGCATCAAGGGCTTTATCCAAGATTTCAGTCCTGAAAAAGTAGCTCCTGTAACGGGAATTCCCGCAAGTGATATCCGGAAAATAGCCAAAGAAATGATGGCTGCGGATAAGGCGATTTGCTATTCCCGCATGGGCGCTTCCACGCAATCCTTTGGTGGCTTATGCCAATGGCTGACCAACCTCTTGAATATCATTACCGGTAATTTCGATACCGAGGGCGGGGCAATGTTTAGCTCGCCCGCCTTGGATTTGGTGATGATGAATAGCCGTAAAGGGAAACCAAGATCATACGGGAAATATAAATCACGGGTCAGTGGTTATCCGTATTACAACGGTGAATTCCCGATGGCGGCGATGGCGGAGGAAATGGAAACCGAAGGGGAAGGACAAATCAAGGCTTTGATAACCGTAGCGGGAAACCCTGCACTCTCGGCACCAAACGGTAGGCGTTTGGAACGTGCTTTCGAGAATTTGGAATTCATGGTTTCCATTGATATTTACTTGAATGAAACCACTCGTCACGCGGATATTATCCTGCCTGTCGTAAACGGTTTGCAAGCCTCCAATTACGATATCATTTTCCATGCGCTCGCCGTCAGGAATACCGCGAAGTACTCCCCTGCCCTATTCCCCAAGAAAGAAGGGCAAAAGTATGATTGGGAAGTAGCGAAGGAATTGATGTTGAAATATACCGGTCAGCCCGATAATGGTTTGACACCCGATATCATCCTGGACGGTTTGCTCCGCCAAGGGTATTACGGAAAGGAGGGATTAAGTCTTGAAAAGCTAAAGGAGAATCCGCACGGGGTGGATTTGGGTCCCTTGGAACCTACCTTGCAACGAAGGATGCAAACGGATGACGATAAAATAGATTTAGCCCCGGAATTATTCGTGAACGACCTTGAACGGCTCAAGGAAACCTATTTCAAGGAAAACGCGGATGCCAAGCAATATCCTTTTGCCATGATTGGCAGGCGGGTACTGCGCCACCATAATACTTGGACGCATAATTCCGACCGTTTGATGCGCGGCAGAAACCAATGCACGGTTATTATCAATCCCAAGGACGCGGAGGATTTAGGTATTACGGAAGGACAGGACGTACGCGTTTCCTCCTCTATCGGTAGTATTACGATTGAGGCGGCAATTAGCGATGAAATGATGCCGGGCGTTATCAGTATTCCCCAAGGTTGGGGCAGCCGTAAACGCACGGGGATGAAGGTCGCCGCTTCCTACCGTGGCGTTTCCATTAATGATTTAACGGATGAAAGCCGGGTGGATGAATTAACGGGGAATGCGGCGTTGAACGGGATTGGGGT
>JAHDDF010000321.1:1863-4796 GCA_020629475.1 Saprospiraceae bacterium | reverse complement strand
CATTCCTTACCTTTGCCCGCCTTGAACCACGCCTAGGGCGAAAGTGTTCATTTTCACGAGTAAAACGCGGTTTTTTTCCGCTATAAACATACGACCTAAAGATGGGTATACTTTCCATTATCGCACAATTGTTCTTGGCACTGACCATCCTGATTACCCTTCACGAGGCAGGGCACTTCTTTGCGGCACGTGCATTCGGTAACCGGGTACATAAATTCTACTTGTTTTTCGATTTCCTTTTCCCCTTCCCGGACAAGATGAACTTCGCCTTGTGGAAGAAAAAAATCGGGGATACGGAATACGGTATCGGTTGGTTTCCTATGGGCGGTTATGTCGCCATAGCCGGAATGGAGGATGAAACGCAAGATGCACCTGATCCGGATGCCCCTATCCAAGACTGGGATTACCGCGCACGTAAAAAGTGGCAGAAGCTTATCATCATGCTCGGTGGTGTTATCGTGAATTTCATCTTGGGCTTCTTGATTTACTCTATGGTACTTTGGGTATGGGGAACGGATAAGTTACCCATGACGGAAATACAGGAAAACGGTATTGCCGTGGATGAATTGGGTAAAGAGCTTGGACTAAAGGACGGTGATTACATCCTGAAAGTCGGGGACAGACCTTTACAATATCTCAATGGCGGTATCATCCGCCAGGAATTGGGTTTGAACGAGCAAGAAACCTTTACCGTAATAAGGGACGGACAAGAAAAAACCTTTACCGTACCCAAGGAGGCAAAGGATAAGGTGATGACTTATGCTTACCGCAAGGCAGTCTTGGTAGAACCGAGAGTCCCTTATGTTATCGGTGAGATTACTGAAGGTTCAGCAGCGGAGAAAGCAGGTCTTAAAGAGAACGACAATATTGTTTCCATTGACGGGAAGCCGGTAAACTTCAAGGATGAGTTTTTTGAGGAATTCAAATCCGTGAAGGACACCGCCTATACCGTGGGTTATATCCGGGACAAAGATTCCACGGTTCTCACCACCAAATTAGAATTAGGGAAAAACGGGAAAATGGGAATCCGTTCCAAATCACAATCCTACTTTTTCGATTTGGAGCACAAGGATTACGGTTTCATTGAATCCTTCCCTGCCGGATTTAGCGAAGGCGCTGATTTTATCGTAACCCAATTCGTTGCTTTCGGGCAAATGTTCAAGGGGAATATCAAGGTAACGGAAAGCCTCGGAGGTTTTGGAGCTATCGGTGGTTTATTCGATCCTTCTTGGAATTGGAAACGTTTCTGGCAAATTACGGGAATGTTATCCCTTATCCTTGCCATCATGAACCTCTTACCCATCCCGATGCTGGATGGCGGTTACGTTTTATTCCTACTATTCGAAATGATTACAGGTAAGGAAATTCCTGAGAAGGTCATGAACGTGCTATTGAACATTGGATTGATCATGGTATTGTTCCTCATGGTTTTTGCCAACGGGATGGATATTTGGCGGGCAATCGCAGGTTAATATGGATTACTTCGAATTCTACGGTATCCCCGCTGATTTTCAATTAAATCTCAAGGGTTTAAAACTAACTTACTTGCAAAACAGCAAGAAGTACCATCCGGATTTCCATACGGATAAGACCGAGGAAGAACAAGCTCGTTTCCTTGAACTTTCCACCTTGAACAACGAAGCTTACAAGGTTCTTTCAGACCTTGATAAAAGGATGAAATATATCCTTGACCAAAAAGGATTATTACAAGAAGGAAAAGATAAACTCCCCCAGGATTTCCTCATGGAAATGATGGACATTAATGAAGCCATCATGGAGTTGGAATTCGAACCTGATGAAGATAAACTGAAGCAACTTCACGAGGATGTTTCAGAGCTGATCCGTTCCTTGAACGGGGAGATGGAATCCACCCTTTTGAACTATAATCCCAATAATCCGGATGAAGGGGAACTATCAAGAATAAAAAACTATTATTTAAAGCGCAGATACATTTGGCGGATTCGAGAGAATTTGACTAAATTTGCATCCGCTTCGAAATAGAAGCCATTCTACTTATGCCGATGTGGCGGAACTGGTAGACGCGCTGGATTCAAAATCCAGTTCCAGCAATGGAGTGGGGGTTCGATTCCCCCCGTCGGTACGAAAAGAGTCCTAGGAAATTCCTAGGGCTCTTTTTTTATTCGTAGGACGACTGTAGTATTGGTAGGACGACTACAGTCGTCCTACCAATACCATTCAACCCTTGAAAAAATTTGTTAATAAGAAGAAATGCTATAATTTTAACTACCCATTTGACCCTACCCTAATTGAATTTTTTACATCAAATGTTATAACAGTCAATTCATGAAAAAAGCATTTATTTACTTGCCTGTAGCACTAATTGCTATCACTACTATTGGATTCTTTGGTTTCCGTCCCGCAGACTCCGCGGAAAAAACCATGGGGCTTTCTAATGGCCAAGATTATTTCCGTGCCTTGTTCTACGGTGAAGGGGAATTAGCCGGAAATATTGAAAATCTAAAACCGCTAAGAAATCGTTACTTGGAATACAGTAAAGAGGACAAAGCCAAGGTTGGTGTAATCTTGGATTTCGTGGTGAACAACATTCAAAGTGAAGACGAGAAATTCTTTGATCTGTTTTATTCCAGCATGACTTCCGGAAAGAGAAGTAAAATCGTTGGTTCCTTAGCGGCAGGAAGCCAGCAAGCCAGAAAGTACAACCTTTCTTCAGCATTGAAGTATGCGGAAAAATTCTCTCCGGATGAATTAAAGGAGCATATGTCTAGCGCTAAAGCCGGTGATCAATCAACCGCTATCGCGGAGGCTTTGGCGGCACCAACCGTTATCTCCACCATCTTTGACGTACTTCTTGTTTGGGATTTACAAACCGATAACAGCGACCCGCAAATGGCGGTTTACGGTCAAGGAACCGTTAACCTTTATACCGTTGCGGATCAAATCGCGAATATGGG
>JAHDDF010000321.1:0-1763 GCA_020629475.1 Saprospiraceae bacterium | reverse complement strand
TAACGCAAGTGCTTTTCTTTCACGGGAAAGCACTTGCATTTTTGTGATCTTTCCAGGCATAAGTCCCATGAAGAAAATCGTTTTTATTGGCTTGCACCTTTTCTTTGGTGCAATCATAGCCTTGGTCTTATTCTTGAATACGCAAAACCCCGTTTTCCAATTCGGGGAAGCTAAATTCGAAACGAATAAAATACTCGCTAAAGTAGCACCTCAAGCCTTTGGTTTTTTTACCCTAAATCCAAGATTTAAGGTGGTTCAATTATATGAATACGATGAGGAAAACGATATTATTTCCGATTTCCCGTACTTCCCGCTCCGAAATCCGAGATCATTATTCGGTATGAATTGCGAACCTAGGATTTACAATAAGGAATTACAGGAAATTGCACTTCATACCCATATAGAACATCAATTAGAAAGTGAGGAAGGCACTAATATTCGTGAGAATATCATAAAAGAAGCCAAAAATCTTCAGCCCACTATCCCCCACCCTAAAGACATAGAAAAGCTGAACGGGACATACATCGTCTCCGTCCAAGATGTACTCCCCTACGAATGGCGCAAGAGCTTAGACCAATCAGAAATGGAAGGTTTTTTCTACAAATTAAAAATTGAAAAAACCCAATGAAAAAATTAATTGAAAAAGCAGAAAAATTTAATCCCTGGTCCCCGCTTTTAGGGCTTACGCGAACGCTGTTGGCAATAACTACCCTACTAACGCTCCTTACCAATAATGCCGATACGGTACTCTACTTGGGAGACATGACCGAATCCGTTTTCTTCTTGGATAGAATTAATTTCTTTTACCTTTTCGGGAATCACTTATCTATTGCTAAGGTACTGGCAATTATAGTTTTACTTTGGGTTTGTTCAGGATATGCCCCTCGGTACTCCTGTATTTTCCATTGGTGGATTGCTTGGAGTTTTAAATACGTTTATCCTTATTTTAACGGCGGTGACACCATAGCTTCCATCATTACCCTTTTCCTTATTCCCATTTGTTTATTCGATTATCGTAAAAATCATTGGAACAGGGAACCCGTTAGTAAAAACAGTAATATTATTCATATTATTTGTTCCGTGGTTTTCTTTTATTTAAAAGTACAAATAGCCTATATTTATTTTGACGCCTTTATTTCTAAAATATATTTACCGGAGTGGATTCAAGGAACAGCGGTATGGTATTACGCCCATCACAGCGTCTTTGGTTTTATTGATTTCCCCCTCATGAAAATGTTATTAAGCAATGCTTTAATTTGCTTTTTACTGACTTATAGTGTCCTGGTCCTTGAATTTTTATTAGGCATAAGTATTTTCCAAAAAGGACAAAGGCGATACAAGGAAATCCTCTTTATCATAGGTGTTTTATTCCATATGATAATATCCGTACAAATCGGGATCATTAGTTTTGGGATAACCATGTTTGCCGCTCTTATCCTTCTTTTAATTCCCCTAGACCGACACGATTATTTAGAGCTAAGATGGAAACAAATTACTTTCTTAGTAAAAAATATTAGCCGCCCTTGGAAATTATCCAAGGACGGCTAAGCCTCTTCCTGCACAAATTAAACCTACATAGGAGAATAAGTAGCAGTGCAAGTATCAGTAGCCCCGTTTATATTTACGGCATATGATAATTCCAGCGTCCCACTTGCATTTACCGTTCCTGAACCTGAAATGGTATAGCTACTTCCCCCTTCTTGGAAAGATACTTCCGGAATCGTGAACGCATTACTTCCTGTCATATTTCCAATTATCGCCTG
>JAHDDF010000320.1 GCA_020629475.1 Saprospiraceae bacterium | reverse complement strand
TGCGACCTGTTATATTTCCTTTTGCTCTTAACCCGCAGTTCTTTTGTCCTTAAGTATAAATGTCAGTACACCTAAGTGCTAACCACTAAAACCGAATCCCTATTTAAGCGTCCATTTCATCGTTGTCCCGATGGAGCGTAAATTGGTAAAATCATTATCGGCGCCATTAAAAGTTCTAAGCCCTAATCCGTAGCGGATATTCACGCCTAGCTCCAATCTTTTAAACATGGTAACACCGAATCCACCAACGGCAAAAGCGCGGGTGGAAAAACCATCGGAAATTTCCTCATACCCCCAGTCACGCGCATAATCAGGTGCGTATTGCGGTTCGGAACCGGCAAAAACATCCGCGAATGTTCTTTCCTCTTGCGGATTAGGATCTCCTTCGCCATAATTGGAAACATATACGGTATTACCGAAATGATAACCGGAATTTAATCCGCCGCCACCATACAAATGGAACCAATGTTTCGGGGAATATTTCTTTACCAAAACGGCTTCCAATGCTACCTCGGAACCATACATATCTACATTGCTATAATTGTAGCCTTCCTCGTAATTCCCGGAATAATAAGAAACACCATCCCAACGGTTCCAAATAAAATTACCGCTTACCTGTAGCTCCGTATTTTTCCAAAAAATCGGTTCTAAAACGACAACCGCCCTTAAATTCGGATTCTCACAAACACCCGTAATTTTTGTACCGTTTTCTTCCGTTACCAAGGAATACCTTTCTTGGAATTCAGTAGAGGTTTTCCCTAGTATTCCCGTACCGCTTAAACCTTGTACCATGTCTTGATCAAAGCCTACTTCCACACCGAATTTCTTTACGTTAAAAAACTTCTGTGCTTCCAAGGAAACAGAACCGAAACAGATACAAATCGCAAATAAAAAAATCGCTCTTTTCATAATGGTTTTATTTATGAAGCGGATATACCGAACCCGGCAAACCACTTCGGTTAAAGAAGTATTCGCATCTCAGTAAATAAGACTTATCGATTTACAAAAAAGGTTGGGCAGAAAGGTTGGATTGCCCTTTGGTTTTACCTCAAGAAAACGTCTAAAATCAAATTAAACAATATCCTTTTAATTTATTTAACACTAATACTTCAAAATAAAAGGAGCCTTATGCAATAATTAGCATAAGACTCCTTTTTTAATTTATTCGTTTAAGGAATTATTTGCAATCTCCTTTTGAATATTGCTCAGCGTATTCTAAGTGGTCATCCAAATTATTCGTGTATTTCCTCTCCTCCAATGCTTTCATAATGGAAGGACAATCGGAATAAACTTGTTCCATCATATTTTTACGGAACTTAAGGACAAACCTTACGGAGCCCGTGTTAAATTCCATTCCGTCGGATTTTCTTTCCAAAAGGGTTACCCTGTCCGTTTCCAAATCCTCGCGATTCTCAATATAAGGAATACAATATTTCACCAACATCTTATCAAAATCATAGACCCGGCAAACCATCGTGGCTTTTCCTACAATATCGGAACCTACGGCAACCTTCTTTAACTCATAAATCCGATCGTCAAAACCGATTTCCTTTACGGAAAGATAACTGAGATAACTCTTCTTTTCCTTGCCGTTCACTTCGTATAAGAAGTAAATACAATTGGAACCATAAGTCCCGAAACGGGATTTCTCGATGGCTCCACCGGGGAACACGAACTTACCCTCATGGCGATTACCCTTGTAGTCCACCATATACCCTGACTCAAAATAGGGCTCTACGGCAGGCTCGTTATTGGTGGTACTTGGCGCATATAAATCTAGGAAGCCACCTTTGAAACCTGAATCCGGTGAAGCGGCACTAGACAAATCAGGCATGGCGTGGCGATTATCCATTTGGTTGGCATCCATCTGTGCCTTGGCTATTTTGGCACTTTCCATAAGAATGTTTACTTGGAAATTCTTGAAATCCATGCTCTTCGCTTTTTCCAAATAAGGTAGCGCCTTGTCGGGCTGGTCAAGCCAGATGTAAGCCGTAGCCAAATTCATTACCGCCGCGAAAACAATCTTACGCTCCTTTTTATCATTCGCCTTGTATTTTTTGGATATGGACTCCCAATACTCCATAGCAGGAGCCATGCTTTCCGCTACGGCATCCGTACTTCCCTCGTATTTTATCTTAGCGAACTCGGAAACGCCTTTCTCCATATACTTCTCGAATTTCGATTCCTCATCATGCTTCTTGATGGTCCGGAAATAAATGGTTTCTTTCCGTCTCATAAAATCAAGGTTAGTCTTTATATCATTGACGAATCCGGCTAAGGCAGCATTATACATTTTCTTCTTACCGTTCAGGATCAAATCCTTCTTTCTTTCATTCCAAGCCTTGTTTAGGGTTGTCAGGGAAGTATACCCCGAACCACCGAAGGAATACTTCTGGGAACTCGGGGAAGCGATGCCCTCATGAACAACCATTCCGTTCATGTCCGTAACCTTATAGGAAACAGGAACGGCTATCGTATAGTCCTTGAAGTAATTCTTGTATGTCCTATCGTCCTTCTTTTTTTCCTCGGAACGGGTATCGGTAGAAACCAAGGCAATTTTCTCAACCTTGAGTTCAATATTAAAATGACCGCCTTCATCCACTTTCTTATACCCTTCCAATTTCAACATTGCTTGGGAATGGGCATGAGGGGTTAAACCAATGTCGTGAAAATCCTTCTCACGTCCTTTCAAGGTTAAGGTATAAGTGGTGTAATCTTTCGGGAATGGTTTGGAGGGAAGGTTTATGTACTCCAAAACCGTTTTCTTATCCCCTAATTTCTGGGCGTCCAGGGAAAAGGCGAAAAGCATCGCCATGCAAATGAAAAATGTAGTCTTCACGTTCATGTACCGTTTCTTTTGATGGTTGATTGATTCATTACCCAAAACACGAAAGACACCCCCTCAAAAGAGGTTCCTTACAAAAGACATCAACAATGTAAATGGAAAATAGAAGCTGTTTTTGTATCGGTTTCGTTTCGTGCAATTAGGTTAATTCGAAACACTAATTTACGAAATATTCAAGGAACACCAAAACAAACATTCAATTTTGTACGCAAAAAATTAAAATAATTGAACGCAAAAAAATTAAAATTTGCAACTTGACATTTTTAGCGATTAAAATACTTGTCATGACAAGTATTTTAATCTAACTTCGTCTCATCAAAAAAACCAAACCATGCCTATATATCACAGCTTAGGGAAAATCCCACCCAAAAGGCACACCATTTTCGAGAAACCGGATGGTGGGTTATACTATGAGCAACTCTTCGGGACCATAGGTTTTGACGGTATGTCTTCCTTGATGTACCACATCCATCGTCCCACTATGGTCAAGCAAATCAACGAGGCGATTGACATGACACCCAAGGTGGCGGTTTCCAAGAACATGACGGCGCGGAAAATGATCAGTTATGACGTTCCCGCAGCGGATGACTTTCTTGAAAGCCGTGTTCCTTTGATGGTCAACAATGATATCCATATCGGAGTGGCGGCGCCTAGGAAATCCATGACGACCTACTTCTATAAGAATGCGGATGCGGATGAATTACTCTTTATCCAAAAGGGTAACGGAAAGCTCAAGTCCCCTTTCGGCTGCATTGAATTCGAATACGGTGATTACTTGGTTATCCCTAGGGGAATGATTTACCAAATCGAGTTTGATTCCGAGGACAATAAAATCCTTTGGTCGGAGTCCTTCCACCCTATTTACACACCTAAGCGTTACCGCAACTGGTTCGGGCAATTGTTGGAACACTCCCCTTTCTGCGAGCGTGATTATAAATTACCCCGCAATCTGGAAACCTTTGACGAGGAAGGTGATTTCGTAATCAAGATCAAGAAGCAAGGCATGCTTCATGAGTTGGTATACGCTTCGCATCCTTTCGATGTCATCGGTTGGGACGGATACAATTATCCTTACGGATTCTCCATCCACAACTTCGAGCCCATTACCGGGCGGGTACACCAGCCGCCTCCGGTACACCAAACCTTCGAGACAAAGGCTTTCGTGGTTTGCTCCTTCTGCCCTAGGCTTTATGACTACCATCCCAAGGCGATTCCCGCGCCCTACAACCACTCCAATATCGATTCCGATGAGATGTTATACTACGTGGACGGGGATTTCATGAGTCGTAACGATATAGACAAGGGATACATTACCCTACACCCGGGCGGCATCCCGCACGGTCCTCACCCCGGTGCTTACGAGCGTTCCATCGGTAAAAAGGAAACGGGTGAATTGGCGGTGATGATTGACACCTTCAAACCCCTTCAATTAACGGAGCAAGCCCTTGCCATCGACGACGGTAAATACTACAAGTCATGGTTCGAACATTAAACGACCGCATATTCGGTTCCTATATCGATAGGAACATGAAGGTTATCCGTGCGGCGTACATCAAACGCTTCAAGGAGCTTGGCGCGGATATTACCACGGAGCAATGGGTCATCATGGATCACCTTGCCAACCACGGAGCCATGCGCTTAACGGAATTAGGGACCGCCTGTTTCAAGGACGCGCCTACCGCTTCGCGCATCGTGGAATTATTATGCAAGAAAAACCTAGCGACCCGCCAAGCATCCAAAACGGACAACCGCGTAAAAATCATCAGCCTGAGCCCGGAAGGGAAATCATTGTACCAAAGACTTATCCCTGAGGTACGTGACCTCCGCTTAAAAGGCTGGGAACAATTATCCGAGGAGGATTACGATCACTTTCTTCGGATTATGGATAGGATTTATGATAATTTGACGTAAGACGTAAGACGTAAGACGTAAGACGTAAGACGTAAGACGTAAGACGTA